>JAGOIY010000064.1:0-1496 GCA_017995405.1 Candidatus Cloacimonadota bacterium | reverse complement strand
CTGCAGGCCGCGATTATCTACGCGGTCAATTCCGAATCCCGCACGTTATCGAGAATCGACACCGATAGCCAGAGCATCGACAACAGCTTTGCCCAGTTGGGTTTAACCCCCAATCTCATGACCCTTGACGAGGATCACATCTGGGTGGTCTGCAGTGGCGACAACACTATTCAGGAATTGGACCGCCAGACCGGCTCCCTGCTGAGGACCCTTCCGGTAGCCCCATCCTGCAATCCCTGGGACGTCCTGAAAATTGGCGATTATCTCTATGTGACGGGCCTGTTTACCGATAAACTCTACAAGCTCAGCCTCGCCAGCGGAACTGTGGTGGGATCCCTCCAAGTGGGAACCGCTCCGGAAGGGCTGGCGGCCTATGGAGACCTGCTTTTTGTCGCCAACACGGGTGGCTATCAGAACAACTATGCCAATTCCTCGGTGAGCGTGGTCGATCTATCTGATTTCAGTGTGGTAAACACAATCCCTGTATGGAGTAACCCCCAGTATCTGAAAGCCCTCGATGGCCGCCTGCATGTATCCTGCACCGGAAACTGGAGCGACCTATCCGGCAAGATCGACGTGATCGATATCCCCAGCCAGGAGCACCTGGCCAGGATAGATCTGAACGGACGGCTGATGTCTGTGTGGTTTTCATCCGAGGGTATCGCACTGGTGGGAGAGGCTTTGAGCACTGGGTTCTATCGCTATGACGCGCACAGCCTGAGTATCCTGAACAGCATTTCAAATCCTTTGCAGCCAGGTGCTTACGCCATCGATGGCAATCAGGAACTGGTTGCTCTCATGAGGCAAAACTGGGGAAGCCCCTCGCTGCTCTATATTCGTCATCCGGATTTGAGTGCCTGGCAGCAGTACAACCTGGGCCTGGTGTGCACCGATATCAAGATTTACGAGGCCCCCACAGCCGTTTCTGATGATGCGGTGACGGCTCCCGGCCTGAACCTTTATCCCAATCCAGCCAGGCGCTCCGAACTCCTCAAGCTGGATAACAGATCCAATAAACGCTCCGAACTCCGGCTTTACAACCTGCGCGGACAAATGATCCACAGCCAGATTCTGGCTCCCGGCCTCAACGAACTACCGCTCGCCCCTTTGACCTTGGCTCCGGGCCTCTATTTTTACCGGTCCGGCCTTGGAAAAAGCGCTGTCAGCGGCAGATTAATCATCAGGTAAATCCGTCCTTGCTCTCCTTGAGCTCTCCTTCCCCTCTCTTTTACTCCTCCCATGCCAAAGCAAAGGAGAGGCAAAGGAGAGGCATAGGTGGTGCAAAGGAGGCTAACAGGCACGGACTGCTAAACAGGAGTACTACATGACCTTACAGATCAGAAGGGAAAACCCGGAGGATTACAGCGCGGTTGAAGCCCTCACCCGGGACGCCTTTTGGGACGTCCACGTCCCTGGTTGTGACGAACATTATCTGGCCCATATACTTAGAGAAGCCGAATGCTTCATTCCCGAGCTGGACCTGGTGGCCATTTACG
>JAGOIY010000063.1 GCA_017995405.1 Candidatus Cloacimonadota bacterium | reverse complement strand
GACCAGCCCGTTTGAGCTCGCGGTCTGTGAGCAGGAAGCGGAAAGGTTTGATCAGATGCAGCATCGCGCCGGTCCCTACACAGAGTCTGCCGATGTTTCCAGTATTGGCAGGGATTTCCGGCTGGTATAGCACCACGTGCAAGTCTGTGGAGGGTAGTTCAATCATAGTTGATCACATCAGCCCGGGCAGGTATCATCAATTCCCGGGACTGAGGTTCAATCAAAGGCTGGGTAGCGATTGCTGAAAAGCTCATCCCAAAACTCCAGCCAGACTGGTAGCCCTGCTTGAATCTGAGCTTCAGTAAGTCGCCGGTTTACAACAAACGAACTGATGGGAATCCTGGCAAAGCGGATAGGAAGCATAGTTTTGGAATTGGCAGGAAACAGACCTAGCTTATAGATGATCATTAACTGGGCTTCTGGCTCAGTCAGATATTTGATAAAAGCCGCCGCCATCGCGGGACGCGTAGATCTGAGGGGCACGCCAGCCAGTTCGCTGTACTGCCAGGCCCCTTCCTTCAACATGCTATATTGGAAGCTTTTATCCGTCTGCTGGCTTTCTTCCAGCCAGGCTGGAGTGGTATTATAACCGATCAGCATACTGATTTTGCCGTTTTTAAGGGCTGCCAACCCAGATTCATAGTCTGAATATACTTCCTGGACGTTTTTTCTAACGCTTTTCCAGAGATACTCGTAGCCCCGTGCCCCAAACAAGGCCAGGCTCCAATACAGGGTCGATCTGCCCACCCCACTGGTCTTGGGATCGCAGATTCCCAACTGCCTGAAGTATCTGGCATCCTGCAGTTCTCCAAAAGATTCCGGTCCTTTGGTAAACAAGCGGGTGTTGAAGACAACCCCCAAATTGGCATAACCATAGGGGATCAACCGTTTCTGCGGGTCGAGTATCAGGTCCCTGCTTAATTGCAACGTACTGATTTCAGGAAGGGGGGAGAAGAGAGCCCTGGTCTCCTCATTGGAGCTAAAGCTGCTGTCCAGATTCATGATCAGATCACAGCTCCCCGTTTGGGTGCTGTCGATGTGTGCAAGACTGTCGAGCAGGTCAGGAAGAGTATCAAACAAGTGCAGATTGATCTTACAATTATATTTCTTGGAGAATTCAGCGAACAGCGTCTGATCCAGACCACTGGCGCGGAGCCGTGTGAGCCCCCAAACACTCATCTCGGAGGGTGGATTTTGGGATTTTGCCCCCGGTTGCGTCTTAGTTTTGGTTTCCTTCCTGCCGCATCCTGACAGGATTATCAGGCCCAGCAGCATCGTTAGCAGCAGAGCTGTCAGTCTTTTCTGTGCAATCACTTTGATCACATCGCTCCAAACAGGATCCAGGCTACGATAAAGTCCATGATCAAAATGGTTACCGAGCTATATACCACCGTCAGAGTAGTGGATTTGCCCACACCTTCCGCTCCACCTGAAGAACGATCCCCAAAATAGCAACTGATAGTAGTGATCAGAAAGCCGAATACGGCTGATTTGATCAAACCGCTCCAGAGGTCGAAGGGCTCAAAATAGCTCTTCATATTGTTAAAAAAAGTGTGCCAGTGAATGCCGTAGCGCACCCAGGAAAAATACCAGGCGCAAATGATGCTCACCAGGTCCGCGAAGACGGTGAGCATCGGGAATGTGATCAATCCTGCCAGAATTCTGGGCATAAAGAGAAACCCGGCCGGTGAGATGTTCATGCTGCGCAGAGCATCCAGCTGCTCGCTCACTTTCATCGTTCCAATCTCAGCCGCGATGGAAGCTCCCACCTTGCCTGTCATGACCAGAGCAGTGAGCACGGGGGCCAATTCTACCATGGTGGATTTCCCGATCAACACGCTCAGAAGGTTGATGGGAATATATCCTTTGGACTGATACACGGCTTGCAAGGCTGTCACCAAACCAGTGAAGGCAGCCGTCAGAGAGATCAGAAACAGAGAATCAAAGCCGATCCGCTTGAGCTGCAAGAGGATTTCCTGGCGGCGGCGTGGGGCCGATCTGATGCTTTTAAGAGCGGCCCAGGTGAAGATCACATAGTCACCCAGGCCGGCCAGAAATCTATAGCTCATGAGTGGTGTCAACATTGCGGAACATGGTGAATTCTTTCACAAACCCCAGGTCCACTGCTCCGGTTGAACCGTGCCGGTTTTTTCCTACTATGATCTCCGCGATTCCAGGCTTTTCGCTTTTATCCTGATAATAGTACTCGTCCCGATAGATAAACATCACCAGGTCGGCATCCTGCTCAATGGCACCGGACTCACGCAAGTCGGCCAGTCGGGGGCGTTTATCCTCGCGGTTTTCCAACATGCGGTTGAGCTGAGAAAGTGCCACCACGGGGATTTTCATGTCCTTGGCCAGAATCTTGAGGGCGCGAGAGATCTCAGAAATCTCTTGCTGGCGGTTTTCCCGATCGCGGGGAAGGGTCATCAGCTGCAGGTAGTCGATCAAAATGAGGTCCAGTCCTCCCACTTCGGCGGCCAGGCGTCTGGTTTTAGCCCGAATGTCCAGAGGAGTATTGGTCCCCGATTCGTCAATATAGATATGCCGGGTGGATAAAACGTCGGAGGCCTGCATGATCCTGATAAGCTTTTCTTCGTTCATTCCATAGCCCTTGAGCATGCTTTCCATATTCACTTCCGCGGCGGAAGAAAACATCCTCATAACCACTTCATCGGCAGCCATTTCCATGGTGAAGATCGCTACTTTCTTGCCCAGATCGACAGCCGCGTGGGTTGCTATGTTCAATGCCAGTGAAGTTTTACCCATAGCGGGACGGGCGGCAATGATGATGAACTGACCTGGCCTGAATCCTCCCGTGAGCCGGTCCAGATCAGAGAAGCCGGACGGGACGCCCACCACTGGGATTTTGGTGGAAGCGATCGTGTCGATGGTTTCAAGCACTTCCGCGCTGATCTGGTCCAGCTTGATAAAACCCTGATGGGTGGGGAGTTCTGCTATGGCAAAGATCGCCTGCTCTGCTTCATCAACCACGGTCTTGACCGGTTTGGCTGAGCTGTAACAGCTCTCGATGATGCCGTTACAGGCCAGGATCAAATGCCTCAACAGGGCTTTCTCAACCACGATGTTGAGGTGATATTCGAAGTTTGCGCTGGAAACCACATAGTCAACCAGTTCGCTCAGATAGGGAGTGCCGCCCACCTTTTCCAGCAGGTTGTTGCGCTGCAGACGATCTATCAGGGTGAGGACATCTATCTCCACGCTCTCGTTGAAGAGCTCGCCGATGGTGCGAAAGATCAGCTTGTGAGCAGTCTTGTAGAGGTATTCCTCTTTCACCATCTCGATCCCCTTGCTCACGACATCGGAATCGATCAGCATGGCGGAAAGAACGGCGGCTTCAGCGTTTACGTCCGCTGGAAGGCCGCGTTCCGAGATTTTGGCTGGTTCGGTGGCGTCAGGTTTTTTTGCCATTATGGTTTCCTATCTGGCTCTCTTGGTGTCATGAAAGTACTGCAGCACCGGTTCTGGCACAAAATCTTCCAGGTGAGCTCCCAAGTCTGCCATCTGCCTTACCATCGATGATGAGAGGTACATGTATTTCAGACTGGGTACCAGGAATACCGTCTCGATCTGGGGTTTGATTTTTTTGTTGGTCAGGGCTAGCGACAGCTCATATTCGAAGTCCGAAACCGCTCTCAGGCCCCGCAGCATGGTGTTGCATTCCAGCTTTTCGGCCAACTCCACTACCAGGCCTGAAAAAGATAGCACTTTCAGGTTGGGGATATGGCGGGTCGATTCCACACACAGCCGCAGGCGTTCTTCCAACTGGATGGAAGTATTTTTGCCAGTATAGTCCGCCACGGCCAGGATCACTTCATCAAAAAGCCGGACTGCTTTTTCGAGAATGTTCAGATGGCCCAGAGTGATCGGATCGAAGGTCCCCGGATAAAGAGCTCTGTGCATGATCAGCTCAGCGCCATCCGGCGAATCTCTTCTATCTCATCGATCTCCTTGGGAATATTCTGAGACAGCACGCAGTGGCCGTTCTCTGTGACCAGGACGTCGTCCTCGATCCTCACGCCCAGCTTTTCTTCTGCCAGATAGAGTCCCGGTTCCACCGTGATCACGTTGCCCACTTCCAAAACCGCCTCTCTGCCTCCCAGATCATGGGTGTCCATACCCAGGAAGTGACTCACGCTGTGCATGTAAAACTTGATTATATCGTCCGGGTCCGAGATCAGACCTATTGCGCTGGCCGATTCGGTGAGCAGCTCGCGGGTGCGGATGTTCAACTCGCTGAGTTTAACACCGGGCTTGATCATGGATATGATCTCTTTCTGCGCGTCCAGCACGATCTGATATATCTGCTTCTGGCGCTCGGAAAATCTCTCCCCGATCGGAAAACACCTGGTGATATCAGCACTGTAGTTGTTGTAGGAAGCGCCGACATCCATCAAAACCAACTGGCCATTCTCGATCTGACACTCGTTCTTTTCATAGTGCAGCGTGGCGGCATTCACCCCAGCCGCGATGATGGGAGCAAATCCCCAGTTTCTTACTCCGCTGCGCTGCAGACGGTAGAATAGAATTGACTCCAGCTCATATTCATACATCATGCTGCGGGCCTGTTCCATTACGTCAACAATGCCTTTTCCGGTGAGATCGATGGCTTTCTGAAGCTGGGTCAGTTCCCAATCGTCCTTGATCTTTCTGAGGGGAGCGATCAGGTCATTGAGCTGTCGGATTTGGATTTGGGGGTGCCTGGTCCTGATCGGTTCAAGCATATGCATCGGCAGGCTGAGGGGTCTGTTTAAAGCTACAAAACCAATGTTGGCATGGATCACTTTCATCATAGGGCACATACCAGACAGCACGGGATAAAACTCGTCCAGATAGCGCACTCGCTTGATGCCGCTGATCTGCATGGCTTCCTCCACACCGAGCTTGGCACCTTCCCAAACAACCCGTTCAGGATCACTGCGCTCGATGAAGAGCATTTCATTAAACTTTGCTCCAAACTTCCCAGCCACATAAATCAGCTCCGGATGGTTCAGGCCGGTCAAATAAAGGAAGTTGTTGTCCTGGGTGAATTTGGCCAGGTTCTCGGCAGACTTGGCAAAAACGATGCAGTTTTCTCCATCTTGCAGGCTGTCTGCCAGTTTTTCACGGCGTGCGATATACAAATCTGCGCTCATAACTGTGCTCCATTGGATAGAAATATGTGAATCGATCTGATGCGGTCGCTCTGAATCTTTCTAAATGGCTGCGCCGCACTCAAAAATCAAGCGGGGATCCCTTTGCCGGGATCCCCACAATAGTTTACCGGGCAATAGGTCTTCGCGTGGTCCTGATTTGGGTTCCCGTTTTCTTCAATCCCGCAAAGGGCAGAAAGTCGCTCACATCGAGGGCAAGGGTTTCGTTGATCGTCACGGTTTGATTCATCTTGTAGAGAGGAGTTCCTTGCGTGCTCACGATCTTGATATCCCAAGCGCCGCCGTCCGTGGTCCAAATCCTTTCAGCATCCACGCTGAGGCTGTCGGCGATCTGGTTTTCACCCCATTCAGTGGCATCATGGGCTGAGATGTAGATCTCCGTGATCGCGAATGTAGAATCATTCACAATCTTCAAAGCTCCGGCATCCGGAAGGATATTGACGGTAGTGGGCAAACCCACAATTACCGAACGGGTAGTGGAATCCGGATAGACGTACAAACCTTCAAAGCTTACTTTTACGGTGGTGTCTTCAGTATAGTAACGGCTCCAACCGCTCCAGGCATCGATATCCATGGGCGTGGAGTCATCCACGCGGGCCTGGACCATCGCGTTGGTGCGGTTTCTGATTCTCAGTTCACCGTCTTCCTCGCAAGCCATCAACAGCAGCCCCATCAGGACCAGTAGTCCCAAAATCATCATTTTACGCATATAAATCTCCTTTATTTTGCCGCGGTCTTGCCACGGGTGGACAAGGCCTCGGTCTCAGTGTATTCAGGTTCTTTCAGCCGTTTGACGCTTTCGGCCGTAATGGTGCAGGTTTTGAGGCTAGGCCGGTCCGGAATCTCGTACATGATCCGCAGCATGAATTTTTCCATGATGCTGCGCAGTCCCCGAGCCCCGGTCTGCTGCTTGATGGCTATTCTGGCAATCTCTTTGAGGGCCTCAGGTTCCCAATGCAGCTCCACTCCGTCCAGCTGGAAGTATTTTTCATATTGCTTGCAGATGGCGTTTTTTGGCTTGGTGAGGATGTCCATCAAAGCGGCTTCGCTAAGCTCGTGCAGAGTGCAGGTAACCGGCATTCTGCCAATCAGTTCCGGGATGAGGCCATACTTTAGCAGGTCAGAAGAGCCCACATGCTCAAAGATGTTGGTTTCGTCGGTCTTCTCAGCCAGCTTGACGTCAAAGCCAATCACTTTCTTGTCCATGCGCTCCTTGATGATCTTTTCCAGACCAAAGAAAGCTCCACCGGCTATGAAGAGGATGTTTTTGGTATCCATCTCGATAAAGTCCTGCTGAGGATGTTTACGTCCGCCTTTGGGAGGCACGTTAACCTTGGTGCCTTCCAATATTTTCAACAGGGCCTGCTGAACTCCTTCGCCGGAAACGTCACGAGTGATGGAAGGAGTTTCGGATTTGCGGCTGATCTTGTCCAATTCGTCGATATAGACGATGCCTCGTTCCGCTTTGGCCACATCGTAATCCGCTGCTTGCAGCAGTCTCACCAGGATGTTTTCCACATCCTCACCCACATAACCTGCTTCCGTGAGCGTGGTGGCATCGGAGATGGCGAAGGGTACTTTCAGAAAGTGGGCCAGGGTCTGCGCGATCAAAGTTTTGCCGCTGCCAGTGGGCCCTATCATCAGGATATTGCTTTTCTCAAGCTCAATCTCGTCTCTGGCGCTTTGCCTGAAGATGCGTTTATAATGGTTGTAGACCGCCACCGAGATGATCATCTTGGCATTTTCCTGCCCGATCACGTATTGGTCCAGATACTGTTTGATTCTACTTGGGATGGGGAGCTCAAATTCCTGGTCGGTTGCAGGGGGCTCGCTGGTTTCCATGATGTTGTGGCACATGCCGATACATTCATCACAGATGTTGCCCGCGATTCCCCTGATCAGGGTTTTGACTTCCGTTTCCGCTCTCCCGCAGAAGGAGCAGCTCAGGTTCTTATATTTATCCAAACATTCCTCCCTGGTTTGCCTGGTTCGTTGTATGTAATGTCGGATTCCGGTATGACTGATTCGTGAGTGTCGGATTCCGTTCCGGCAGTTCATATGCAAGGTCGGCTCTGGCGGCCTTGCTGTCAAGTTTATTTTCGTTGACTGATCACCTCGTCGATCAGTCCGTAGGCTTTGGCCTCATCAGCGCTCATAAAGAAATTTCTGTCTGTGTCCGCTTCGATGCGTTCCAGAGGCTGACCAGTGTGTTTTTGCATCAGTTCATTCATCACCCGTCTCAGATAGAGGATTTCCTTGGCCTGGATCTCGATATCGCTGGCCTGTCCCTGAGCGCCTCCCAGAGGCTGATGGATCATAACGCGGCTGTAAGGCAGAGCGGTCCTTTTTCCAGGAGCTCCAGCCGCGAGCAGCATGGCAGCCATACTGGCAGCCTGACCAATGCAGATGGTACTCACTTTGGGCTTTATATACTGCATCGTGTCATAGATTGCCAGGCCGGACGATATGATCCCACCGGGGCTGTTGATATACATATAGATGTCGCGCTCCGCGTCTTCACCTTCCAGGTGCAGAAGCTGGGCTACGATCGAATTGGCCAGATTGTCTTCAATTACTCCGCTCACAAACACGATCCGGTCTTTGAGCAGCCTGGAATAGATATCGTAGGCCCGTTCCACGCGGCCTACCTGTTCGATTACCATAGGGATGTAGTTCATGCGTTCTCCTCATTTACTTCCGGATTCTCTTCATTCGGCTCCACTGCAGGCGGTTCCGGTTTCACAAATTCGGCCCTGGCGGCCAGGTTTCTCAGCATTGTCCAGCTACGGGCCTCGTCTTTGAAGTCTTCTGTACTCAGCCGTTCGGCATGTTTTTCTTTCCATGCTCCCACGGGGATATCTTCCAGAATGGCTTCATGCTCGATATACTGGTCAAGCATGGCGTCGTCGAGAGTGGGGTTCAGCAAGCGGTTCAGCGCTTTCATGATATAGACATTGATCATCTGCTGGCTAAACTGCATGCGGAATTGATATTCGTAGTATTGCTGATAACGTTTGTCTTCGATCTTGGCCGCTTCTTCCCTGGCGAGGTATTCGATAGTGCGCTTGGGCAGATCGAAAGGACCATCGGCATAGAATTTGTGGATGATGGCGTTATTCTCGGCGTCGAAATTGTTGTGTTCCAGGCGCAGCTTCATGTTTGAGGCGATCTCAGCTTTGAGCGAGGCCAGGTCTTCATGGTCCATGTCTTTGGCAAATTCGTCATCGATGGCCGGCTCCACATATCTGCGGATGTCGTTTACCATCAGGCTGCAGGGATAGCTGGTGTCGTTGTCGAGCTTGTCTATGCTTGTTCTGGTGACCAGTTTGAGGGAGTTGCCGCTCAGCTGGGTTTCCACCACGTCACCCACTTTTTTGCCAACCAGCTCAGCCACTGAGCGTTGCGGCATGGCGTCTCCGGCGAAGAGGACTCCCGTATGGGTCAAGGTCTCGTCGTTTACTGCTATTTTTATCTCACACTCCACCGCGTCATCCGCGCTTACTTCCTCCACCTGAAGATAGGTGGCGTTTTCCTGGGCCATCTTTTTAAGGAAGCGCTCCACCTCATCGTCTAAAGAGACGGCTTCATGCGGTACCACCAGAGGATCTGGAATGCTGAGCTCCACCTCCGGTTCGTGTTCGATCTCGATCTCGGCCTTAAATTCAGAGCCTTTCTCCCACTGGATGTCTTTGACGTGGGGCATCAGAAGATATCCAAGCTGATGCTCTTTGATCACTTCATTGAAATAATCATCTGTGGCGTCTTTGAGAAAATAATCTTTCACGGTCTCGCCGTACATCCGTTCCACCATGGGAAGTGGGGCTTTGCCCTTGCGGAATCCAGGGATCTGGATGTCCCTGGCGCTGCGGCTGAGGAATTTTTGATAGTCTCTGGCTGCCGTTTCCGCGTCGATTGTGATCGTGATGCTCTTGGTGACGGGATCGAGCTGTTTGATATCTGTCTGCACTTTATTCTCCTTGAATGAATCTCTTGCACCCCAAACGTCCTCGTTTGCGGTTGTTGGTCAGCGTTCGTCGAATCGGAATTCGGCGTTCCATGTTTCCACGGGGGTCCACACGTATGCGTCTTTCTAAACTGGTGCGAAAGAGGGGACTTGAACCCCTACAGGATAAACCTACTGGATCCTAAGTCCAGCGCGTCTGCCAATTCCGCCACTTTCGCACAATGGGCATGGGGATCTCTTGATCCCCGGATATTTTAGTCGGTGACAATTATTTGAAGAGGCCCTGGATGTCAAGAGCCGAGTGCCCCATTGTCGATCAATCTGGTCCGCCCGATAAAGACGGCCATCACCATCCGGGTATCTGCTTCAGCCGTTTCAACCGGAGTAAGCAGTTTAGGATCAACGCATTCCACATAGTCGATGTTTGCACCCGCAGTTTCAATCAGGCGGCTGGCTTCAGCAATCAACACCGCGGTGCCGCGTTCTCCCAGGGCAAAACTATGTCTGGCAGTGATTAAGGCCTGGCTTAGGCAGCGCGCGCGGATTCTCTCATCGGCGTCCAAATAGCTGTTGCGGCTGCTCATAGCCAGTCCGTCCGTTTCCCGGATGATCGGACAGCGGGTGATCACGGTATCGTGGTTGAGGTCCGCGAGCATGCGCTCCAGCACCACTACCTGTTGAAAATCCTTGCTGCCCATATACATATAGTCCGGTTGAACTATATTTACCAGCTTCAAAACGATCGTCGCCACCCCTCTGAAATGGCCGGGACGGCTCTTTCCGCAGAGCGGAACCGAGAGCTTTTCGACCTCCACCCAGGTCTGATGTTCAGAGGGATAGATTTCCGCGGCATCAGGATAGAATACGTAATCCGTACCCCTGCTTTGCAGCAGCTCCAGATCGCGGTCCAGATCACGAGGATAGGTGGAGAGGTCTTCATTTCTGCCAAACTGGGCGGGATTCACAAAGATGGAAACCACCGTGTGGCGGTTTGCGCTCACGCTTTGGTCCACCAGCGATAGGTGTCCCTCATGCAGATAACCCATGGTGGGCACGAAACCCAGGCTGCCTTCCCGTTTCAGAGACTGGCACACAGCCTTCATTTCCGTGATGCCGTTGATAACCCGCATTTACCTGACTGGCTGGTTGTGGTCGTCCAGGATCACAATTCGGGGCTGATGTCCTTCTATCTCTTTATCATCCATAAGGCCGTAATTGATGATGATCACCTTATCACCCACCATGGCCATTCTGGCGGCCGCGCCATTGATCGCGATTTCCCCGCGACCCCGTTCTCCTTCGATGATATAGGTGGAAAAACGCGCGCCGTTGTTGACGTTGAAGATCTCTACCTTCTCAAAAGGACGCATGCCAGCCGCGTCTAAAAGATCCGGATCGATCTTGATGCTGCCGTTGTAGTTCAGGTCACATTCCGTGACAGTGCCACGGTGTAACTTCGATAAAAGTATATATCTTAGCATTGAATTCTCCAGGTTGTAGCTTGTGAGTCATCATTTTAGACGGCGCCTTTGTGTCAAGTGCTTTCCCTTATCTATATATGTCACACCAAACTTGAGCACCAGGCAGAATCTCATGGCCGATACAAGGTACGTGAAGATGCTGATCGATGATTTCCTGGTTCCTGCTCATCACCCGCGGTAGAACTGCCGTGCGGCCTCCCGGGTTTTTCGCCGGAGAGCGCACGGTATCCCAACGGCAATTAATAAGGAAGGATGTGGGGAAGAGGGAGTCATGTGATCTCTATCGAGACTATCAGAATCTCGTTTACAGGATTGATTTGCCCGGGACG
>JAGOIY010000062.1 GCA_017995405.1 Candidatus Cloacimonadota bacterium | reverse complement strand
TATCCCGCAGGTATCTCAGCCCTATCCCATGCCTAAGCCTGGGATAGGCGTGCGATAAGCGTGCGATAAGCACGGGATAGTGAAGAGGAAGACGGAGCAATCCCGCCAACGTTGATCTATTAGCGGCAGTCCTGGGAAAGAGGGTCTGATTATTGTGCTTTACAAATCTCTCGGGGTGGCAAAAATGGCAATTATCAAAAACATCCCAAGGAGTTCATCATGCTGAAAGTAAACAGCTATTTTGAGGACAAAGTGCGTTCCATAGGCCTGGACAACGCTGAAGGGCGTTCCACCGTGGGAGTTATGGAGCCGGGAGAATATGAGTTCGGTACCAGCACAGTGGAATATATGACCGTGATTTCAGGTCTGCTCACCGTGAAGCTGCCCGGTGAAACCGTCTGGAAGGATTTTGGCAAAGGTCAGACCTTCGTGGTGGCCGCGAACGCCAAATTCCAGCTCAAAGTGCCGGAACAGACGGCCTACCATTGTCGTTATGAGTGATAGATCAACGGGGAGCTTCAGGCTCCCCGTTCTTTTTCAAATGGTGATTAGTTGTTTACAAGGGTCTGGAGGGGCGTCCCGCTTAGACTTTTAACTCCGATATGGGGATTTCCCATTGGCTGTTGTCATGGTCCAGCAGCAGATAGCCACCGCGATCTTTGAGGACCTGATAGACGCGCTGTTTGGCCCGGAAAGTATCCTTGCGGCAGATATCGTAGGCTGAAGTGATGGCCAAAGAAGTGTGAAACATGGTGGGGATGATATCTCCAGCATAAATCCAGAATTTATCACCCGCGTCGATCTCCACGATCTGGCTTCCGACGCTGTGTCCGCCTACCTTATCGACCTTGACGCCGGGAGCGATTTCCACGCTGCCGTCGATCAACCTCAGCAGGCCTGAGCTTTCCACCAGGGCCAGCTGATGGTCAAAATCATAAGCGGCGCGGTTGAGTCCATCCGGATGTTTGGCAGTTTCCCATTCGGAGTGCTGGACCCAGACATTGGCATTGGGAAAAGTGAGGCGGTCGCCATCACTGAAGGCTGTGATCAGCCCTCCGGCATGGTCGAAGTGGAGATGAGTCATAATGACATCGGTGACGTCCACATCCCGGTAACCCAGCTCCGCCAATGAAGCTGGCAGGAGAAACTCCGAGGGCTTAAAGATATCCATTTGGCGTTCGCTGAGCCTGTTGCCCAAACCGCTGTCCACCAGGATTACCCGGTCGTAGTTGACGATCAGCAGCAGATTGAGGGACAGCTTTTTGCGGCGTCTTTCATCGGTGGGCACCCTGGTGCCCCAAATGGCCCATGGCAACACCCCCATCATGGCGCCACCGTCTGTCCAATAGTCGCCCGCAAACACTTTGAAGATTTTCACTTTACTCTCCCTGGGTCTTTTTAGCCTCACTGGGGCGTCTGGGAGGACGGCGTCTGGGAGCTCTGGGAGCGGGGGTTTCCACGGGGGCCGGATCTTCAGGCTGGGATGGCTGATCAGGTTTCTCAGGATTGGTCGAGGGCCTGGGGCGACGCGGCTGTCTGGGTGGGAACTTGCGTTCCTGAGCCGGCTGAGGCTTTCTCTGAGGATGGGGGCTTCTGGGTTCCGGACTGCTATCGGGACCGTGTTCAGATTCCTTTTTCGCGGCTTTGCCTCCCGTCTGGGAAAGTACTTCTTTCTCTGATTGTTTGGAGGAAAAGATCACGATGCGCTTTTTATCTCCCTCTCCGATCGTGAGGGTGCGCAGTCCGTTTTGGCCTTCCACGTGGCGATGGATCACTCTGCGGTCGGAAGCGCTCATGGGGTCCAGGGTGAGGGGTTTGCCACTGCCGCGGACCTTGGCGATCATAGGCAGGAAGGGACGCAGGAACTGGGAATCCCTCTTCTCGCGATAGCCCTCGGTGTCCAGATAGATGCTGTCCAGATTGCGGTCAGCTTCAAAAATGCGGTTGAGAAAGAATTGGATGGTTTCCAGCATAGAGCCGTTTTTCCCGATGAAAAAGCCGGGATCTTTGCAGCCGCAAACCTCCAGGTAAACAGACTTGCCTTCTTTTTTGGTTTTGATTTGGTCAAACGCCACCCCCATCTTGGTAAGCAGCCTGTCCAGAAACATCGCCACCCGGTCCTGAAGCTCGGGCAGATCAAATCTTAAAACGGCGGTCTTATTGGCGAAGAGGCCAAAAATCCCGGAACTGGGTTTTTTGACGACGTCGTATTTCAGTTCCCAGTCTTTAATCTTGTGTTCTCTGCGGAAGGCGGCGATCACTGATTCGATGCTGCTTCCGGTCTTTTCAATTTTGGTCATTTAACAGTGTCCTTGTTACGAAACTTTTTTTGCAGATGGTATTGCTGGATGGCCGCGAAAATGCTGTAAACGGTGTAGTATAACACCAGTCCGGCCGGCAATCCCCTGAAGATGAAGAACATCATCACCGGCATGATCAGGTTCATGGTCTTTCCCATCTGCTGGGCTTGTTTTTGCTGCTCGGTCATCTGGTCTTCCGGTGGAGAGGGCGGCTTCATAAAGCGGCTCTGAATCACCATGGTGGCTCCCATCAGGATTGGCAGGACGTAGTATTTATCCGGCAGCGAGAGGTCCTGCCACCACAACACGAAGCTGGCGTTGCGCATGTCCAGAGTGTAGCGCAGCACGCTGTAGAGGGAGATCAGGATCGGCATGTTGAAGAGCAGCGGCACCCACATGATGCAGCCGCCAAACATATTGACCCCGTGTTCCTTCTGGAGTTTGGCCATCTCGACCCGCTGGGCGTTCATATCGTTGGGATAACGTTTGCGGATGGCGTCCATGTGGGGTTGGATGGCCTGCATTTTGAGATTGGCCTCCATGCCTTTGCGGGTGAGGGGATGCTGGATGGAGGTGAGGATCACGGAAAGGATCATCGAGAAGACGATGATGACCACCCCGTAATTGGGAATGAAGCCATGCAGGAATTTGAGGAAGCCGGCGATCAGGTTGGCCAGCCATCTCAGCCATCCCGGTCCGCGTTCCGCCACGTTTTGCATCTGGCTGTTGTAACCAGACAAGAGGTCGTAATCTGCGGGACCCGCGTAGACCAGATAATCCTGCTCCCAGATCAGCTTGCCGCTGGAGCTCTTGGAGGCAAGTTCCATGGAGGGATTTCCGGTTTTGGGGTTTACCGTGGCCTGGAACTCGCTGGTGAGGTAGGGCTCGTTTTCCTTGACGGCGATGCTGAAATACTTGCTGCGCAAGGCGGCCCAACGGAAGGTGTTTACTTTGCCGCCGGCGGGTTTCTTTTTCAGGCTGGCCAGGGTGGTTTTTTTGATCTCGTTGTTGGCATAATAGACGAACTTATAGTCCTGAGCTTTATACTTGGTATAGGTTTCGCTGTCCGCGATCCCTGCGCCAAAATCCAGACCGAGGCCATGAATGGTGCCCAGGTTGTCGATCCTGATTTTCATGCCGATCCCGTAGCCGGAATCGAGGCTGTAGCTGCGTTTCACTTTGGGATTGGCTTCGTCTCCCAGCCAGAAATCGATCTTGCTGGAATCGGCAGATACCCGATAGTTGAACACGGCCCCGCTCAGATCGCTCTGGGTGGCGGGATAAAACACTTTGAGCCCCGCGATCCCGGAATCTGGAGGGATGAGGCGAACGGGTGTGGCCTTGTCCACCTTGTGATCTTTCATCTCCACCTGTTGGATCACTGCTCCACGGCTGGAAAAGCTTACTTTCATGACCTGGTTGCTCAGGATGATCTGGGCCGCTTCCAGATTGGGGTCTATCAGGCTGTCCGGCAAAGCCAATCCAGGTTTGGGAAGGCTGTCCGCGGCAGGCTGAGCGGCCTGAGCAGGCTGCTCCGGTGAAGTGGGCTGGGTTTGAGCGACGGGTTTGGGTTTCCAGACATACTGCTGGAAGACCAGAAACAGGATAAACATCAGCAGGAGGGCAGTTAAAGTTCTCTTATCCAATTGATTGCCTCATTATGGAAGGGGGTCGTATCCACCCCGGTTAAAAGGATTGCAGCGCAGCACCCGCCAGATCGTGAGCCCTATTGCTTTGAAAATGTTGTATTTACGGAAGGCTTCCAGACCATATTGACTGCAGCTGGGATAGAAGCGGCAGCTGGGTACCATGAGCGGAGACAGGGCTATCTGATAGAATCTGATCAAAGCGATGAACAGCAGGTTGGGCAGATGGGTGACGCGCGTCATTGATTGCCAAGCTTTTGCACGAGGGCCTGCAGTTGATCGCAGAGTTGTGGCCATGATAATTCTCCGGCTCCCGGACGCGCTATAAGATTGAGCTTAAAGCGCTTGGGCAAGGTGGAATCCGCCAGGCGGACCCAAGCTTTGATCCGGCGCCTGAGCTGATTGCGCCGCACCGCTTTCCCGATCTTTTTGCCGATCGTGATCCCCAACGCGAATTCCTGATCAGCGACCTGGACGGCCGCCGAGAAGTGTTCAGACCGGACATAGAACAGCGGAGGGAACAGGCTCCCATATTCGCTGTGTCGCGTTATTAAACGCGCCATGGCTCATACGCTGAGAGTCTTTCTTCCTTTGGCGCGGCGACGGGCAAGGACCTTGCGACCGTTGTGAGTAGCCATGCGGCTGCGGAACCCGTGGGTGTTTTTGCGGGACCGGTTGGAAGGCTGATATGTGCGTTTCATTTATAAAGCTCCTTGATTGATATAGGTATTTGTGCTTGAAAAGCCACGATTTTCACGGGGGCTCTGGTGTCAAGCCAAATCTTGGTACTTGGACAGAGGGCCTGCCAGTGAAAGGCCGTGCTATTGGTCCATCCTGAATCCTCCAATCTCTCTCATCAGTTCTTTGACGCTGGCTTCGGGGATGCGGTAGCTTTCCTGATCAGAGAACACAGAACCCGTGGGCTCTGCCATCAGGCTCAGGAAATTGCCTTTTGCCCTTTCTGCAGCCAGCTTTCCAAGCCTGTAGCCGATGTGTTTTTCATAGTCCGGCAGACCTTTGATGGCGGGACTGATCACCAGGAGCTTGATGGCGGCTTCCGAGATTTTATCGCACAAAGCCAGAATTTGTTGACAGACAGGCTCATCAAGCTGGTCTTCATATCCGCCCACAATCGGTTCGGGAAAACAATCTGAGAGCAACACAATGGCGTTGGACATTCCGGTGACTCTAAACCTGCTCTGCTCCAGAGTCTGAAACGCCAGTCTCATCCCGTCCGCGAGGGGAGTTTTGCCCTTGGGAGAGAGAGTGTTGATCGTCCCGATCACGTGTCTGATGTTGCTGGTGGGATAATGCATGACGTGGGCGCGGTCATCGTTGAAAATGATCAGGCCCAGCTTGTCTTTGCAGGCGTTGGCCTGAGCAGTGAGCATCCCGATGATCTGCTCCATAAACTTCAGTACCCATCTCACGGAATTGCTGACATCCAGCACCAGCATGATGTTGAAGCTCTGTTTACGCTGATAGACTGGATAGCGCCAATGGCGTCCCTCAATTCTGATCTGGAAGGGAGGAGTGGAAAATGCTCCATCCAGAACGGCCGCTTTGACGGTCTGATAGAGGTTTGGCATCATGCCATTGACCGGGCGGGATGTCCACGAGACCACTGGCGCACCTGAGACAGGAGGAGCGGCCTGATGCGCGTTGTTATTCACTTTCTTGCGTTTCAACCCTATTTGTCTGATCTGGCTATCCTTGATCGCCACCTCGAAGCTGGAACCAGACTTTGAACTGGGCTCCAGCACACCTTTGATCACGGTCTTGATGGTCTTGCCTGTTTCCGGTTTCAGCTTCACCAGCTTTAGAACCCTGTTGGCTACCTCTCTCAGGCTCAAGGCTTCATCAAAGAGGTGGTTGAAGGGAGAACTGCCTATGGCAGAGGGGCTTTGACCATACTCAGTGAGTTTCCGGTCCGGATTTGACAGCAGTCTGAAGATCCCCAGCAGGGCCACGGCGGTCGCGGGGTCCTTTTCATAATCGTTCCAGATCCTTTCCCAATATTTCAGCTCTGCCAGTTCCACCTCAGTCAGGGGTTGATTCTGGACTTTCTTTTCTATCAGCCTTACCAGATTACGCCTTACGGCATAAGCATCGTCAGCCTCGCGGGCCAGAATCAGATTTAATCCCGCGAGACTGTCCCGGATTTTTTTGATGGGTTTACATAGCCCCCTTTCAACAAACTCAGATTTTCCGGATCGTATTGCAGAGAAAAGTCCTGATCAACCCCGGAAGTATCTTTGGAATCCTGCCACCAGGCTTCGATATCGGAGTAGGTCACAGGTTTTTTGAGTCCGCCTTCCCGGGTGCGGTGCAGGAGCGTGATCTTCATGGCCAGCATCACGTGTTTTTGTTCTACCTGCCGCTTAAGTTCCAAAGCCGCGTAAGCCCTGGCGGCTTTGACGATTACGATCTCGGAGCGATGACCGTCGATGTTGTGATGCACACAGAAATCCAGGACCTTGCGTGTCAGATTTTGGGATATCGTGGTCTCAGGCAGCAGTTTACGCGCCTCCAGGATGGAAGTTTTCATCAGTTCACTCACATCCCTGAAACTGGCGAGAAAGGTCTCCGGCTGCTCCTCGTAGGCAAAATTGCGTCTGATGATCTCTTCCCTGTCCTCAAGATTGCTGACCGTCTGGATGGTGACGGAAAGGGGAAAGCGGTCCAGGATCTGGGGGCGGAGCTCACCCTCTTCGCTGTTCATGGTCCCGATGAGCAAAAACCGGGCAGGATGCTCCACCGAAAAGCCTTCCCGTTCCACAATGTTGACTCCCGAGGCCACCACGTCCAGCAGACTGTCCGTGACGTGGTCGGGGATCAGGTTGACCTCGTCGATATAGAGTATCTGTCTGTGCGCCTTGGCGATAAGACCCGGAACAAAGACCTTTTCCCCTCTTTTGAGCAGTTGTTCCACATCGATGCGGCCCGAGAGGTTTTCCTCTGAGATGTTCATGGGCAGATTGATCACGTCTATCTCTTTCTGGATAATGGGGTTTTCCTGTCTGCCTTTGCAGGTGGCGCACCATTTTTCCGGCTCGTCGGGTGAGCAGTTGTAAGCGCAATCCTGATGGACCTGGATCTGCGGGGCGATTTGAGGCAGGCCATAAACCGCGGTGCTTTTGCCGGTACCCTTGGTGCCACGAATGAGCACCCCTCCGATGCGGGGATTGACCAGATTCAAGATCAAGGCCAGGCTGAGCTCCTCCTGTCCGATGATAGCCATAAACGGAAACCTGAGTTTTGTCATCCTTTCTCCTTTGTTTAGTGATTGATTCCTAAGCCCTTCCGGTGAGGAAGTCCTGTCTGAGCGCTTCGGGAAACTTTTCTATCGCATAGCGCAACATGGTGCGCGGCATGAAGTGGTAATGGTCCTTCAGAAAGCTGAGCTCAACCTGTTGGTCCCGGTTTCCCACCTCTCTCAGCATCCAGCCAACGGCTTTGTGGATGAGATCGTGCCGGTGATCGATCAGCAGCCTGGCCAGCGCCAGAGTGGGTCCAAAGGCGCCTTTCTTGATGAAAGCGTAGGTAGCGATCATGGCGATCCTCTGTTTCCACAGCTCTGGGGAAACAGCCAGCTCCGTCAGCAAGCTCCAATCCTTGTCACACAGCCACTCTCCCAGGATTTGATGCGCGCTGGAATCCACCAGGTCCCAGTTGTTTACGCCGGCAGAGTTGGCCAGATAGAGCTCCACAATCAGGGCTTTCTGGTCTTTTGCTCCGGCCCGCTGAAACAAGAGGACCAGAGCCATCAGAGCGGTGAGACGGACTTCATGGACGGGATGGGACAGCAAGCTGGCAAGCTCATCCGCGGAAAGCTGCGCGCACCAAATTCGGCTGATCTTTCTTTGGATGGGCACCTTGATTCCCCAAAACTGGTCGCCTTCTCCATAGCCGCCTGGTTGAGCTTGAAAAAACTTCGCGGTGCCCACAGCCCTGAGGGGATCTTTCTCCGCCTGGAGGATTTGGACCATCTCGTCTGACAAGTTCATCGTAACTCCTCTGGTTCTGGATATTTGGGCAGGCTGTCAAGCTATGCGGGATTTGTCAATGCTTTTGTTTGCCCCTTTCCAGCAAAGGGATGGAAAAACTTGCTCCACCCTCAGGGTGGCTTATAATGTCCCTATATAGAACAAATTCGACGGGGCTAGTTCCCGTGTGGAGGTATATAATGAAGCAGATTTACAAGACCATGCTCTGGGTGGGAGGATCGACCCTGGTGGCCTATCAGGGCTGGCGCGCCGCCAAAGCTATTATGGGAGTTCGCAAGCTGGACAAAGCCCTGCCGGAGTTTCTGGAAAATATCTATGGCGAGCGTCCCAAGGTGGATATCAATCTGATGATGAACGTCTCAACCGTCATGGTGATCAAGCTGAGCTTCAGTGCCGATCTGCTTGCCAAGAGCCCAGACATTGAGGATGAAGTAAGAGACTATATCCGGGATTTCTATCCAGGCCTCGCCAAATACAAGACCCGCATCAAGCTCATGCCCATGGAGGAACCGGCCCCGGATCACGAGACCGCGGTGGCCTCCGAACCGCTGGTGGAGCCAGTGGACTGAACCGCAAGACATTAAGCTGAATTGCGGTCTGAATACAAACACGCCATAGGAGCACAACCATTGATGGACATCACTCTCTGGAGCTGGAACGTGAACGGCCTGAGGGCTGTATTGAGCAAAGACTTCATCTCTGTGATCAACACTGAGAAACCAGACATCCTGGGCTTGCAGGAAACCAAGCTGCAGGAACATCAAATCCCTGAGGAACTTACGAATCTGAGCGGCTACCGGGACTTTTGGTCTCACGCCCACCGCAAAGGTTATTCAGGAACGGCCGTCTTCTCTGCCTTTGACCCTCTCAAGGCAGAATATGGCATCGGCAAAGACGAGTTTGACACAGAAGGCCGCGTCGTGATCCTGGAGTATGAGAAGTTTATTTTCTTCAACGTTTATTTCCCCAACGGACAGAAAGACGAGGAGCGGCTGGATTATAAGCTGCGCTTCTATGACCGGATGCTGGAAGTGATGCAGGCCAAACGGGCTACCGGAAAGATGGTGATCGTGACGGGAGACTACAACACCGCCCACCATCCCATTGACCTGGCCAATCCCAAAGAAAACGAAAAGACCTCAGGCTTTTTGCCGATCGAACGGGCCTGGCTGGATAAAATCTCCTCCCTTGGCTGGATAGACACTTTCCGGCTTTTCCATCCAGAGCCCCAGCGCTATTCGTGGTGGAGCTACAGAGCCGGCGCCAGGCCCAGAAACGTGGGCTGGAGAATCGATTATTTCTGGGTGGATGCAGAGCACCAGGCTTGGGTAAAAGACGCCGATATCAGAGACGACATAATGGGCTCTGATCACTGTCCGGTGACCCTGAAGATCACTTTACCTTAAAGATAAACTCCGAATTGTAGTGTCCCCCGCCCCAGCCGAAAGCCAGGCTGTAGATACCTTTGCCATACTGGAAGGGCACATCGACGCTAAAGCGCTTCCCTTCCCCCCAGGTGATGTTGAGCGGCTGAACTCCTACCACATACATATTTCCCCCAATGGGCACCTCGGCAGTTGCATCCGGCAGGTTGAGCAACACTTCCAGATTCCGGGCGTCCTGGCTATCCATGTATAAGAATTCCAGCCGGTAAACCTTGTTTTGAGAATATGATTTGGGCAGCGAGGACAGGAGCCTGACAATCGGACGCGCAAAGTTTTGCACGGCGTAGAGCTTGTTGCCGGTCACTATAACCGCCACCCCCAAATGAGTGTAACCAGGCTCCAGAATATTGGCTCGGTGGCCGGGTGAATTCATCCAACCGTTCACTACCTTGGAGGGGCTGAAACGTTTGAGGCTGTGCTCAAAGAAGGCCAGGTTTTCTCCGATGCTGTGGGTCATCAATTGGCTGTAATACTTCTTTTTGCGCCCTCCCACTTCCAAACCTTCGGGGTCCTTGTGCTCAAAGAAATCGTTGGCGGCCATGTTGCGGCCGTGGCGTCTGGCCAGTTCTGCCAGACCGGCTTCCGGCTGCAAGGCTGCCAGACCGTATTTGGCCCTCTGTTCGTTGGTTAGCCTGAATATTTCCTGTTCAAACTCCGCGACGGTCATTTTGGTCGCAGCGCTCAGGCCGGTCACACACACCAACAGCAGCCAGATCATGATTGATCTCATCATATCTCCTTCAGAACCTGTATTGGAGGCTCAGGCCGGTTTCCGAAAACCTTAGCCGGAGCTTTTTTTCCTGCTCTTCAAAGTCACTTAGATGCGCGTCCACATAGGCATCCACCATAGAAAGCGCTGCCGTGATCCCGATCCACCAGATGTCGTTGTTGAAACGGTTGCGGTACTGGGTCTCCATAGCTTTATAATATAGCTGGTCATTGGACTGGGCCGCGCTGGACGCGAGATTGTGAAACTCGTCTTTTTTATTATCGTTGTAAATGGCACTGCCAATCAGCCATCCCTGCACGCCGACCACCAGACCGGCCTTGACCCAGGCACGATTGTAGACCTGTCCCCCGCCCGGGAGCAGGGCAGAATAAAGCATAGCTCTGGTGGGCTGGGGTTTAGACTGCCCCAGGCAGGGCGTGATAAAACCAAGCAGCAGAACCATGGCCAGCAGCTTGTATGTGTCTCTCATTCTCATGTTTGGCATTTTACACAAGGCCCCGCTTTGTCAACTAAATTCTGCCCCGCCTCTCCCAGAACGATCTTTCTGGGGCTCAGAGGCATTTTTTTATGGACAAAGAGCGGCGATTGTTATTTCTGGCTTTGATCGTTTACAAACGGTAAATACTAATAGCATGGAAAGGATTATGAGCTCCGACGCGGACAGTCCGCTGCACAAGATCAGAAACATAGGTATCATGGCGCATATCGACGCCGGGAAAACCACCACCACCGAACGGATCCTCTTCTATTCAGGATTCCTGCACAAGATGGGTGAAGTCCATGACGGCAACACCTTTACGGACTGGATGGAACAGGAGCGGGAACGCGGGATCACGATCACCTCAGCCACCGTCACATGCCTCTGGAAAGACAAGCGGATCAACATCATAGACACTCCCGGGCATGTGGATTTCACCGCTGAGGTGGAACGCAGTCTGAGGATTTTGGACGGCGCGGTGGGAGTTTTTTGCGCGGTGGGAGGAGTGGA
>JAGOIY010000192.1 GCA_017995405.1 Candidatus Cloacimonadota bacterium | reverse complement strand
CCGGAGGATCGTAGGGATCATAGATGGCCGTGTCGCTCTTGACGTTGCGGGTGCGGATGATGGAGGTGTTATCATGGTAAAAGTCGTCGGTGGAGGAATAGTATTGGCTGTCTAATGGTCTTAGCACCAGGATTGCCAGATTGGACCCGGCGGTGTAGATAAAAGGCGAGGGGAAGCAAAACATGCCGGGACTCGTCCCTGGGGTAAAATCGGTCTCTCCGTCAAAGACGAGCTGCATTTCTGAAGCGGGTATCCATCCTGCCGAGAGGTTTTCCAGGGTAGTAATCCCCATCCAGATCTGGATCGGTTTGATGCCTATGTCGGGCGTATTAATCTCAGAAAGATACTTGACACCGTGGATGAGCTTATCCTGTTGGGGCAGTTCCGAGGCCAGATAGAGGGTCTCGCACATCGAGGTCTTCCAATAGAGGTCGATGGGATACTTCCCTGTATATTGCATATAGTTCTGGATGCCAAAGCTTTCAGCGCCCTCAGCCAGCACCTTGACGATTCTCGAGGGGCTCTCGTCGTTGGAAGGGTCAAGATCTCCGGCGCAGACCACTTTGGCGCTCAGCTTGTGGTTTCCGGGAGTAGTGATATTGTAATCAAAACCTGTACCTCCCAAAAACCCGGCCCAGAGAGCGCCCTGGTTGCCTTGCGCGAGGATGTTCCCACTGCCGTCAAGCAGTTGACAGCTATAGCTATACACGTCTTGAATGCCCTGATTCACCACCCGGGCGGTGTAATCCTGGTTCTGGCCCACGTAATATGGGTCCCACACCTCCAGATGGGTCACTTCGAGGTCGGTGTTGTAGTTGTAGCTCAGTTCCACATCGTCGATGAGGATGCCGCCATAGTTGGGATCGGCGGATTTGAAGGCCACTCTGCGTCCCATGGTACTGGGATAGCAGGCCAGGCTGAGGCGGTAGCGTTTCCAGTAGCTGGTGAGAGGGATATCGGTGGTGAGGCTGAAAAAGCTGGAGGGATCGGCAGGGTCTTGCAGGATGCCCACCTGGAGCTCCGATTCATCCTGATAGCTCCTGGCCCACCACCACACGCTGAGGTGCCGAACTGGAACCGTTTCATCAACAGGCGGGAGTGCCAGCAGCACATAGTCGTCGCTGGGACCTTCAAAGAGGATGATGTGGTTGGGGGCGCTGTGGCTGTTTTCAGCTTGAGTCTGAGCAATGGAGTTGGATTCACCTGTCTCCACCGCGATCCAGCCATCCGGAAGGTTGGGAGGCAGGTATAGGTCAAAGTTTTGGGTGTAGGGCACCGAGATGGCCGCCAGGGAGGCCAGACCTGTCAATAGTGTCATAAGTGCCAATACCTTGAGGCCCGAACTGAGCGCTCGCTTCATAGTGATCTCCTTTATCATAACGATTGTTGCACTTATAATACAAACAGCTTGCATCCCAGCCAGGTTTTCATAACCCGGCCGTCTCTCAGGCCCCTCCCATGCCTAAGCACGGGATAAGCGTGCGATAAGCGTGCGATAAGCACGGGATACTGAAGGGAATGGACACTGGTTCAGGGGGATGCAAAGCTCGCGGGGATAAGCATCATTGTAGCCGAATATGAAGCAATAATTGCTCCAGATTAAGGGGAAATATCTATTTCTTGCCCACGCTGCAGATATAGATCACAAACTCTTCCACTCCGTCCACCGCGATGGCGTCGTTCATGGCTTCGTCCTGAAAAGCGCCGATCATGCAGGCCCCGGCCCCGATGGCTTCGGCGGCGAGGTGGATATTCTGGCCCACGTGTCCGGCATCGAGATAGAGGTAGCGATAACCGCGCTGGCCGTAACGCCAGGCGGTGCGATAGGGGACGGCGCTGAAGATGAAGGTGACGGGGGCGTTTCTGACCATATCCTGCTGCAGGCAAGCGTCAAATATCTGGCCCGCGATGTCTTCAGAGGTTTCGAGTCTCACCAGGCAGTGTTTGACGGGGTGGTAGTAAAAGAGCCCGGGTTTGATGCCTTCCACGTTGCGGACCAGGAGATAGCACTCGAAGGGATGTCTGGCGCCCGCGGAAGGGACGTTGCGGAGGGTGATTTCCATGCGTTCGCTGGTGCGGAAGTCGCGGGCCCAGGCAGCGCTCCAGAGCAGGAATGAAAGCTCCTGCAGGCTGAGCGGTGCTTCGGAGTATTTTCTGAGGCTGCGGCGCTGTTCGATTGCCTTGGCGAGGGTTATTTCCGGCATGGTGATGGTCCCCACGGCGGGCAGGGTGAAGATTTCACCGCTTCTGGGTTTGACGGCATCGGGCCTGGGAATGCCGTTTTCCTGATCGCTGTCGTTGCCATAGATATAGCGGGTGAGGCGGATAAAATCACTGCCGATGCTCAGGGCTTTCTCACGATCGGCCACGATCTGGGGCAGCAGATCGCTCAGGGTGCTTTCCAGAAAGTCATACTCCTCTTCACTGAGGCGGGCTTTTTCCAGGATGTCTTCTCTGGAATAGTCTCTGGCTTTGTAGTATAGGTATTCAAAGGTTTTCATGTCCATGGGGCCTCCAGGGGG
>JAGOIY010000061.1 GCA_017995405.1 Candidatus Cloacimonadota bacterium | reverse complement strand
AAAGATCTGAGCTCGGCCGAGCGGATCAGATAGATGCCGGTAGCGCAGAGATTTCCTTGTGAGTCCCGACCATCCCAGCGCCAGGTGTTTGGCGAGGAATGTTCAAGATCGCGGACCAGCTGGCCGCGCTGGTTGAAAACCTGCAATTTGCTGATAGTCTTATCTTTCGAGCTGATCTCCAGGCTGCTGCTGAAGGGGTTTGGATAGCAGCTCAAAACAAATTGGGGAGGCAGGATGGGATCGTCAGTAGCTACGGCGTCAAAATCGTACATGGCGATAAAACCGCTCTGGATGGCGTCTGAACCACTGTTGAGCAGGATATTGCCCAGACGCATGCTGCCGTTGTACCATCCACAGGTGATGGCCTGATTCATCAGAGCTCGTTTAACATCACAGACCACATCGGTGTTGATACTGCCAAATCCGACCGCCGCGGCTTGAGGGCCACCCTTTAGCAAAGCGCAATCCCAGACGCCATTGGAATTCAGAATTGAACTGCCAAAATCCACGCTGTTCTCATATGAGGCCACTGTCAGGCTGCCCATATAGTCATGCACATCCACGGCGCGGCCTTTGTCTGAACCGGTTCCGCCCCAGCGCTGCACATTGATCCAGGTACCGTTTCCGGGTGAAAACTCGGCCAGGAAGATATCGTCCGAGCCGTCCACACTGCTGATCACGTGGTCGCCAAAGACGGCTGTGCCGGTAACTCTGCCGGTCACCATGCCACGGTATTGAAGCAGGTCTTGCTTGCCGATGCCGATATTGATAGGTCCCGCTCCCAAAGCGGAACTGACCCACATAATGCTGCCATCATAGGAATACTTGGCCACAAAGAGGCCATCCTGGCTTTGGCTGATACCATCGAAATTGGCCCCTTGACCGGCCACTCCTGTCACATATATATAGCCCGTTTCGCTGCAATCCACCTTGTAGCCGTAATCCACCCCCTCGTCTCCAGCGTGTTTAGCCCAGAGGCAGGTTCCCTGAGGATCAAATTTTGCCACAAACATATCGCTGCCGCCATAAGAACTGATGCTGATCCCGCCGCCAAAATCGATTGTGTCGGCAAACCAACCGGCCACGATCACGTTGTCCTCATGATCGACAGTGATGCCGTAACCGATGTCGTTGAGTGTACCTCCAAAGCGTTTCAGCCATAAAACATCTCCACCGGGGCTCAGTTTTCCCAAAAATACGTCCCACATGCCAGCGGAAGTCAAAACCGTGGACCCCACGCTCATCACATCATTAAAATAGCCGGTCAGATAGCAGTTATCAGTTCCGCCAGTTCCCGCTTCAATAGACAGGCACACATCCTCGTCGGGAGAGCCAAACTGCCTGAACCACAGAGGGGTGCCTTCGCGGCTATACTTAGCCACAAAAGCGTCAGACATCCCCGCGCTGGGATAATCTATCCCGTTAAAGCTCATGCTGCCATCGTATTGGCCACCCACCCATATTGCCGGGTTTAAACTGGAGCCGCCCAAATCCCATGCCCTCACCATGCCAGTGGAAATGAGGCTGGAAGCCCAAGTCCAGGCTCCCGCGTGGGCAATTGTTACGCATAATGTTATCGCGCACAGCAGTATAAGCTTTTTCATAGTTGTAACTCCTTGAGAGGCTGTTTGATTATTAAAAGCAGGATTTCCGCTGGGGGGCTAAATGTCAATTACTACTTTATCCGCGTGAGTAAAAGCCGGATTGGCAGGTCCTGGCGGTTGGACAGCCAAAACCTTTACAGACCAGCTTTAGGCCGGACTGATGCCTTTTGTGCTTGACATTAAAAGCCCTCCCAGGATATCGGCTTAGCTTAGAAATAACAATAAAATAATGACTGGAGGAATGTCATGTCCGACACCTTGAAATACGGCAAGGTCAGTTCCAAAGAATCGATGGAACTGGAAGAAAAATACGGAGCGCATAACTACCATCCACTGCCTGTGGTTTTGGCCAAGGGCGAAGGTGTGTATCTCTGGGACCCGGAAGGAAACCGCTATTATGATTTCCTTTCAGCCTACTCCGCTGTCAACCAGGGTCACTGTCATCCCAGGATCATTAACGCCCTCATCGAACAGGCCAAAGAGCTCACCCTCACCTCCCGCGCCTTTTTCAACAACAAACTTGGCGAGTATGAAAAGTACATCACGGATTTTTTCGGCTACGACATGGTGCTGCCGATGAACTCAGGCGCCGAAGGAGTGGAAACGGCCCTCAAGCTTGCCCGCAAATGGGCTTACACCAAAAAGGGAGTGGAAAAGGACAGCGCTATCGTAGTCTTTTGCGAAAACAACTTCCATGGCCGCACTCTGGCTGTGGTATCCGCCTCCACTGATCCCGACTGCTATGAAGGCTTTGGGCCTTTCCTGCCCGGCATTGCCAAAGTGGCTTACAACGACGTCAACGCTCTGCGTGAATATCTGAACCAGCACGGCAAAAACGTGGCCGCCTTCATCGTGGAACCCATTCAGGGAGAAGCGGGTGTGATGGTTCCGGATGATGGCTATCTGAAAGCCTGTTACGACCTCTGCAAAGAGCATAACGTCCTCTTTATCGCCGATGAGATCCAGACGGGTATTGCCCGCACCGGAAAGCTGCTGGCGGTGGATTACGAAAATATCCGTCCGGACATCCTGATCCTGGGTAAAGCTCTGGCTGGTGGAGTGTTACCAGTTTCCGCCGTATTGGCGGACCGGGAGATCATGCTTACCATCAAACCAGGACAGCACGGCTCCACTTTTGGGGGATTTCCCTTGGCCTGCGCGGTTGCCAAAGCCGCTCTGGAAGTGGTCAAAGAAGAAAAACTGGCTGAACGCGCCTACGAAATGGGAGAGTATTTCAGGGCCTTGTTGCGTGCCATCGATCACCCCATGCTTAAACTTGTGCGCGGGAAGGGACTCCTGAACGCCATCGTGGTGGAACCCAGGGATGGGATTGAAGCCTGGGATGTATGCCTGATGCTGAAAGAAAAGGGCATCCTCTGCAAACCCACTCACCGTCACATCATCCGTCTCGCTCCCCCCCTGGTGATCACCAAAGAACAGCTCAAAGACGCCGCCGACATCATCGCGGGTGTATTTGCCAGTCTGTAAGCTGGTGCATTGTAAATTGATAACACTACTCAACCCGGTAGATCAGGCCCGGTCTGCCGGGTTGAGTGTTTTAATCCGCGTGGGCGGGATTGTGATCCTGCCGCGCCTATTCAATAAGGAACAAAAACATGGATAGTAGTTTTCGCAGCGGATTTGTGGCCATCATTGGAAGGCCCAATACCGGAAAATCGACTTTTTTGAACCGGGTACTGGGGGAAAAGCTGTCCATCACGTCACCTAAACCCCAGACTACCCGTTACGCCATCAAGGGTATTCTCAACCGCCCCGACCTCCAGATCGTGTTTATCGACACTCCGGGATTTTTGAAGCCCCGCTACGAGATGCAAACCCGCATGCTCAAGATCTGGAGCGACGCTTTCAAGAATGTGGACCTGGTGCTCTTTATCACCGACTTGAAAGATTTCCCCACCGAATACGATCACGAGGTGCTGGAGATCCTGAACAAAAGCCGGGCTCATCAGATTGCCGTGTTTAACAAACTGGACCTGCGGCCCGAGATTGACAGAGAAGCCCTCAAAGCCCTTCTGCCGGCCAGCGTTGACGAGGCCCACTTCATCAGCAGCGTCACCGGCGAAAATCTGGACGCGCTGATGCAGTCCATCATAAACTTCGTGCCCTATCACGATCCCTATTACGAGGCAGACCAGCTTTCGGACCTGCCCACCCGTTTCTTTGCCACAGAGGTGATCAGGGAAGGTATCTTCCACATCTTTGAGCAGGAGATTCCATACTCGACCGCGGTGGTCATCGAAAAGTATACCGAACTGCCGGATGAAGTGGTGGTGGAAGCTCAGATCTGGCTGGAACGCCAGAGCCAGAAGCTGATCGTGGTGGGCCGCAAGGGTGATGGTCTCCGCAAGATCAGAGAATACGCCGAAGCTCAGTTGAGCGCGTTTCTGGACCAGCCGGTGAGAGTGCATTTGTGGGTCAAGATAGTTCCCAATTGGCGCAAGAAAAACAGCAGCCTCAGGGAGCTGGGCTTTGGCTGATGAATTCAGTTGACACATTTGCGGACTGAGTAATTATTGTTGCCTGTACGTTCTGCCATTCTTTTTCATATTTCCAAATAATAAGCTGAGTGAGAGTTATGCGTCATATAAAAGTACCCGGCGCGGGACGTGAACAAGGGGCAGACGAAGCCATGGCTTCTGGTCTGGACACCCTATTAGTGGTCGATATCGGCAACACGAATATCGTGTGCGGGCTTTTTGTGGCCAGAGAGCTGATCCGCACGGCCCGCTTTCATAGCAGCGTGAACCGTACTGCCGACGAATATTACAGCCTCTTGATCCCGTTTATCACCGAAACCGGGGATATAAACATCACCGATGTGGCCATCGCCAGCGTGGTGCCTGAGCTTACCCGCATGTGGCAACACCTCTTCCAGCGTCACTTTGAGCTATCGGCAAAAATCATCACGGCCCTCAGTCCTTTGGGATTGCAATACAGGGTGGCTGATCCTGGTTTTATCGGGGCGGACCTCGTGGTAAATGCCTTTGCCGCCTGGCAGAAATACCACTCCAGCACGATCATCATCGATTTGGGAACCGCCTCGACGGTGCAGTTTGTGACCGACAAAGGCAGCTTTGAAGGCACTGCCATCATACCCGGTATGAAAACCGGAGCCCGGAATTTGTTTGAAAAAGCCGCCCTGCTATCTGAAATCGAGATCAGCGCTCCGCCAGCTTTGATCGGCACTACGACTTCAGCGGCCCTTTTGTCCGGGATCGTCAATTCCCATGCCTTCCTGCTGGAGACCTATATCCACAAGCTCAAGCAGCAATACTTTGACCACAAGCGCATCCTCACAATTCTCACAGGTGGAATGGCTGACCTGCTTAAACCCTTGATGCCCAGTGTGGATTGCGTGGATAAGACCCTCACCCTGGAGGGCCTGATGCTGGCTGCCGAAAAGCTGGCCGCTACCGTCCCAACGGAGCAACTCAGAACTTAGAATATGATCAAGCGAACTCTGGCGATCGCTGTATCTATAGGGATCTTGTGCATCCTGGCGGCTAACGTCATGCCGCTCTATCTGCACCTGCCTGGGTACCATCCCCTGATCGACAATCAGGTGGATGTCTATAAGCTGGACAAGGGGATAGGTTTTACAAAAAGCCGTCAGTATCTGATTCCCTCAATAGCTCCGGTCAAAACTGAAACAGTGGACCTGCCCAACCAGAGAGTGATTATCTCCACCTCCATAGACGAACTGAAGATCACGGATGACAGGGTGGTTTCTTTCGACAGCTATTTCCGCTCACTGCAGCGTAAAGCTTTCCGTAAGAGCCTCTTCGCCCAGGTGAAGACCAAACGGCAGCAGACAGTGGTCACCACCTCTGGTCTGATCGGTGAATTCAAGCTCGAACTGCCAGCCATCGCGATTCCCAAGGCCGTACAAAAAGTTCTGGGCTCTTCGGCGGGACGGCTCAACCTGGATGGTACGCAAAAGATCACCATCGAGGCTGGCAGCACCAAACGCAAACTGCAGCCTATCTATGAGACGCAGTCCAGCAGCCGGTTCGACCTCAAAATGGAGCAGGAAACCAACCTGCGCCTTTCCGGCAAAATCGGTGACAAGATCGCCGTTAACCTCAAGTATAACAGCAAACAGGACGAGCAACTCTTTGACCCCAACAACGTCAGCATCAAATACACCGGCACCGAAGATGAGGTGATCCAGTCCATCGAGGCTGGCAATATCACTCTGGCCCTTTCGGGATCCCGCTATATATCTTATTCCACCAGCTCTCAGGGCCTGTTTGGCATCACCTCCAAGCTCAAATACGGCAATATGGATCTCACCCTGATCGCCAGTAAGGAAGAGAGCCAAAAGAACACTCAAAGTTATATCGGGACCAGCCAGGCGGATTCCACCATCTTCGACAGCAAGCAATACGTGGCCCGCACAATGTATTATCTGGACAGGCCCGACAGTCTCTATCAGCTCTATCAGGAATCTGATCCCGATTGCAAGACTGGCTATGCCGGCAACGCCATCCGCACCGGTGCCAACGGTGCCTGGATGATCAGCAACGCTGATCGCCTGCCCGCCAATGGGACAGTGAGAGTCTTTATCGACGATCTGGTGGCTACCAACAACGTGGGTTCCGCTTTGGGAGATACGATCCAGATCAGCAATCAGGATTATCAGTTAAACTGGGATGAACTGATCGAGGGGGCGGATTTTGTCACGGACTACGACTCCGGTATCATCACGATTAACCGCAATGTGCTGACCTCCCATGTGGTGGGAGTCAGATATACCACCAGAGGTGGAGAAGGCATTACGCCAGTAAGCGTGCCTGCCCCGAGTGCAGAAGAGCAGGCCAATCCTGATCTGCTCTACACCAAGATCATCCGCAATTACAACCAGCAATACAGTCCCGATGATCCCAACAGTGTGTGGGACTATCAAATGCGCAACATCTACAAGATGAGCAGCACCAACATCCGCAACGATGGTTTCAGCCTGGATATCTATACCGAAAACGTGGACCGTACCCGCAACTATTTCGTGGCGGATAGCCTCCAGGTGGGGCAGAACGTAAGTTATTCAGACTATTTACGCATGGACAGCAACGGCGATTCCAAGGTCGACGGCAGCGATACCACCGTCAATCTGGTTTCCGGTCTGATCATCATTCCTATGCTGAGGCCTTTTGAACCGCTGGGTGATGAGATCATCTATCAGATGGAGAACGATTCCTACAGCATCAATCCTCTGGACACGGAGCTTTTTATCGCCGCCAAAGGCAAGATTGGACGCGACGCGGTGGACCTGCAGCAAGGGAATATCCTCAAGGGCAGCGTGAGGGTAAAAGTCAACGGCAACGAGCTCAAGGAAAACCTGGATTATATTGTCGATTATGACTTTGGCCGCATCACTTTTCTCACTCCCGCGGGCAAGGACCCGGATGCCAAGATCGAGATCGATTACGAGTTTCGAGGGATGTTTGACGTGGCCAGTAAATCGTTGGCCGGCGTGAGGATGGATTGGAATCTCACCGATTACGCCAAGCTGGGCGGCACCTTTATCTATCGCAGCGAAAACGTGGCGGACAAGCGTCCCCGCATCGGCAATGAAAACATCGAAATGATGCTGGCTAACCTGGATGGCAACATCACATTGAAGCCCAAATTCCTCACCCGCTGGATGGATTGGCTGCCTTTTATCAGCACCACCGCGGAATCGCGATTGACTCTTTCTGGCGAGATAGCCTACACCCTGCCAAATATATATGGTGACCCGGACGGCAAAAAGAACTCCATCTATCTGGACGATATGGAATCGATCATGGATTCCTATCCGCTGCCTGTGACGATCTCATCATGGGTGAGAGGCAGTAAACCCTGGGGCACCACTTTGGCCAAGGGGATACCCAACTGGTACAATCCCAAAAACGTGAAACGCTCAGAACTGGTGGACGATCCGGAAACGCTCACAGACCGGGAAAAGAATGAGTTTGTCACTGTGCTGGCCGTCAAAAACACTCCCGCCAATATCGGTGTAGGCGGATCGAACGTGCAGAGCTGGGCGGGCGTGATGAAGTATCTGGGCAATCAGCTGGATTTCTCACAGAAAAAATACATCGAAGTGCTGGTGAAACTGGATGTCAAACAGGGCGAAACGGTTCCGGACCCCGTGATCAAGATCGACCTCGGTGACCTGAATGAGGACTTCTACACCGAATACGGCGGTTTGGGAGTATTGAACAACGAAGACCTGAACAACGACGGCGTTTTAACCCTGGATGAAGATATCGGTCTGGATATGAAAGACCGTGTAACATCTGGGTCCGATCCCAACGATATCTCTCCCTCTACGATCCAGAATCATCACTATGAAGCGTATCCCGGCATCAATGGCACGGAAGGCAATCGCGCGCTCGACACCGAAGACCTGGATGGCAACGGTATCCTCAATCAGGTGGATCGTTATTTCAGCTATTCCTTCGCCATCACCGGGACACAGCATTTGGTGAATATAAACCACAGCAACTGGAGGCTTTACCGCATTCCCTTGCACGATCCCGGTGTCTATACGATCGTCAATAATTCCGCTGCCGGAGTGCTGCCCTCCATGCAGAGGATATCCTTTGCCAGGATTACTGTGGAGACCGATATTCCGGCCCGGATCTACATTGCCGATATGGCCATCGTGGGCAATAAATGGCAAGATTTTGGGGTGCGTGATTTCAACAATACCCAATTCCAGGAAGATGTGGTAACCTCACTTGGCACGACCTATCTATCTGGAATCGTAAACAATCAGACCAACAGCCGTTACCGTCCTCCCGAAGGAACGGTTTACATAGAAGACCGCCGTCAATCCGTGGAATCCTCTCTTACCCTCGATGTCAAGAAACTGCAGCCCGGCAATCAGGTGCTGCTGAGGCAACGCTCCACTGAGGCCTACAGCTTGCTGTCCTATGGCAAATTGAAGCTGTATGTGTATCCCGAAGCCCTGCGCACCGGTGAAGAGCATCCCGACAAGGTGGATTTCGTGCTGCGTCTGGGAGCGGATGAATTTACCTATTACGAGATCCGGCAGCGGGTGTCCATCTATGATTGGGAAACCAATATGGACAAGGACAGATGGCTGCTCTATACCTATCAGCTGTCTGACATTACCAAGCTGAGAGAGGCGAATCCCGATACCACTCAGGGATTTATCCAGGTGGATGAAAACACCTACTTCAGTTTTAGAGGCCGGCCAACCCTTTCCACCATCAGGGATGTCTGCCTGGGCGTATCCAATCCCTCCGGAAGCTCCATCTACAACGGGATGTTCTATTTTAACGAGCTGCTGCTCACGGACCCATATGAAGATGTGGGGGTGGCACAGCGCGTTACATTGAATGCCGCGCTGGCGGATTTCAGCACCCTGGATGTGGACTACGAGCAAAAAAGCGAGAACTTCAATCCCAATATCCAACGTGGACGTGCCAACACCTTCACCAGTTCCACCTCACTCAACATCACCAATAAGTATTTCCTGGGCAAGCTGTTCCCCCGCACCTGGGATGTGGATATCCCGATTACGCTGTCCCGCAATTACACCCTCGGTATTCCTCGCTACCGCGCCAATTCCGATCTCCTGCGAGAAAGCATCGATGCGGACAGCACCAAGCTGAGGGAACGCAATGAAACCTTGCTCTACGCCGCCGATTTTGCCTTCAGCGTCAAGAGCCCTCCCAAAAACAAGATTCTGCTCTACACTCTCTACCGCAGTTCCTTGAGCGGCAGGATAGAAAGCTCCGTGCGCAATCAACCCACCACGCGGGACAGCACCTTCACGCTGCGTGGCACCTATAACTACAATATCGGCTTCCCGTCTGAGAAGGTGAGCTTTAAACTATTTAACAATTACCGTTTGGGATTTTTCCCTACCACCTGGAACAACAGCCTCACCTACAACAGCACCACCCCCAGAAGCGAAAACTGGGAACGGCGCCAGATAGATGGAGATTACATCACCTACTGGTTCCCGCGCCAGGGAGTGTTGCCAACCGAGCTCCTGACCACAGATTCCAACCTCAACTGGGCCCTCACCAGTGACATAGGTCTCACTGCCCGTCTTAATACCAAGCGCGACCTCATCCAAAAACAGCTGTGGGAAAAGATCAATGTGGGGAAGCTGACTGAATACGTTCAGGATTTGGGCCTCAACTACAATCCCAATTTCCTGCGCAGCGTGATGAACCTCACGGCCAGCGGCAGTACCAGATATTCTGAGCTGCAGCGCCGTTATTATGACAACAGCAGCGGCCAGCAAGTGGAAGTGTATCAAAGTGATGGCGGGGTAAACCGAACTTTCAGGGCCAACCTCACTCTGATGAATTCCACCCTGCTGGGTAGATGGGCGCAGAACCTCACTCAAAAACATCAAGCTAAAGCAGACGCCAAAGCAGACGCCGATAAATCCAAAGACAAGGATCCTGCAGATAAGCCTGAAGATAAACCCCAGGATACTGACGAAGAGACCAAGCGCAAGAAAGAACAGGAAATGAAGGATGAAGAGGCCCAAAAGCGGGCTGAAGAAGAAAAGCGCAAAGCCGAAGAAGCGGCGTTTTGGGACAACCAGCCCAAAGACGATCCCTTTGGCGGAACGGGAGATGGAGGTTTCCCAGATTTCAAGGACGGTGAGTTTGGCTTTGGAGATCCAAAAGAAGGCGGCATGGGACCGGGGGCTTCCTATCAGGGATCCGATCCCGGCAGCCCATACGTGCCTCCCAAAGATGTCAAATATCTGCCAGCCTTGGTGTTAGGCTACCTCTCCAAACTCAAGAACATCACTGTCTCCTATCAAAACGGCTATACGATGAACTACCTCCGCAAGGAAGAACGGCCACCTTTTGCCTTCCAGATCGGCCTGCCGCATACTGTGGAGCCGGGATTTCTGGATGCCACCGGAAACGATAACACCTTCACCCTCTCCAGCGGAATCATGATCAGCCGCAACATCGACAGCGTGATCAACTATTCATACACCATCAACAAGCGCTACTCCAGCGCCAGCAACCAAAACACCGCGATCACTTTTCCGGATATTACCCTCAGTCTGATGGACTTCGAGAAATGGGTGGGACTCTCCAAATATCTCTCCAGCACCCGCATCAACACAGGCTTCCAGCGCAGCATCAGGTCCAGCGGAAACATCGATTGGGTCAAGCCCAAACAGGAAACCAACGGGATCGCCTTCAATCCTCTCATCGGTTTTGCCAGCACGCTGTTTAAGAAAGTGAGCACCAATCTCAGTTTCAGCTTTGCCCAAAGCACCAATACCACCGACATGGAGAGCTACGACGTGATCAAGAAGACCAACACCCAATCACTCAACGGCAATCTCTCTTATTCCTTCCGTGGCGGTCGCGGCTTCACTATCCCCTTCACCAAAAAGAAGATCCACATCAAGAATGAGCTCACTTCCAGCCTGGCGTTTGTGTATGAACGCAACTTTGACGATACCACCGGCCGCGAAGGCAACTATCAGGTGGACCGTGATACTACCCGCCTGGCATTCACACCGGGGGCCACCTATCAGTTCAATCAGGATATCCGCGGAGGCCTTACCGGCACCTGGGAAAACACCAGCGACAAACGCAGAGATGACGGAGTGAGGATTTTCAGGATCGGAGTGTGGGTGGA
>JAGOIY010000060.1 GCA_017995405.1 Candidatus Cloacimonadota bacterium | reverse complement strand
CCCAAACGGGAAGAGCGGCACTACGTCAGAATTGCCTTTCGCCATGTCCAGAGAGGCCCCTGCTCCAGCAAACAGATAGGGGGCATACTTCTTGTCATGAAGCGGACTGAAGATAAAACGGGTATCTCCCATAAAGGTGTTGGTGGCATAGGTTTTGGAAGCATGCAGGGGAGTGTAGCCCAACCCGGTGCGCATGTATAAAAACTTAAATATCTCCAATTGCAGGAAACCTCGGGCCATGGGCGCAAGATTTTCTCTGCTGCCGGCATTGTTGCCCCGGGTGATACCCAATTCCGCGCCATAAGTCCAACCAGGACTGATCTCTACAGCGCTAACCGCGATAACGCCGATTAGCATCATCAAAACCAGTAGAATAGTTTTTTTCTTCATCTCAAGCTCCTTTGCTACGATAATTATATATATACTAGCTAATTTGATATATCATTCTGTCAAGCAAAACTTGATGGAACGACACGCACAAGCTTTCATCATCCAGAAAAAAAACCCACTGCAAAGCCTCTACTCTTTTCCTGATATCACTTAAGATGATGATCTGGGCTCACTTGGCGGATAAGAACATCCGTGCTGGCGATTTGGGCTTGACTCATGGACCGAATAAATAAGCGTGGAACAAATAAGTTAACCAAGGAATCAGAATTGACCAAGCATAGACGCGAGCACTCAGCAATAGCCCTGTTTTCTGGAGGGTTGGACAGCATCCTGGCCGTAAAATGGATGAAAGAGCTGGGATACGAGGTATTTCCGCTATTCTTTGCGGCCCCCTATCTGCCTCCTCAGAAAGCGCTGGCCAGTGCTGAAGAGAATGACATCGAAATTGATGTAATTGATATCACTCAAGCACATCTGCAAATGATTCAGGCACCCCTGCACGGATTTGGGAAACACCATAATCCCTGTGTGGATTGTCACGCTCTGATGTTCAGGATCGCGGGGTCCCTGCTTGAGCAGTATGGCGCCAGCTTTCTGATCTCGGGCGAAGTATTGGGACAGAGGCCGATGTCGCAGCGGCGCAGTGCTTTACACTCGGTCGCCAACACCAGCGGTGTGGGAGATTTGCTGGTTCGGCCGCTTTCTCAAAAACTGCTGCCTGACACAAAACCTCTGCGGGAAGGCTGGGTAGAAAAAGAAGACTTGCTGGCTATCCACGGCCGGGGACGCAATGCTCAGTTTGATCTGGCCCAACAGCTTGGCATCAAAAGTTACCCTCCCCCCGGAGGTGGTTGCCTGCTCACGGACCGCAATTTTACCTTGAGGCTCAGAGACCTGATTGAGCACAAGCTCGAAAACCCCTACGATATTGAATTGTTGAGATGGGGCCGGCACTTTCGCCTCTCACCCACTCTGAAACTGATCGTGGGACGCGATGAAGCGGATAACGCTAATCTCGACCTGGCGGCTGGGAAGGCAGACAAGATGCTGATCAGAGACGTGATGGGGCCTCTGGGGGTGCTGACAGGCGCTCCTCCTGATGAAGACACACTGGCGCTGGCTTGCTCTATCTTGCTGGCCTACAGCCGCAAAGCTCCCGATCCCGGGTATGTGAGATATCGGATTGACAGCATAGACGAGCGGGAAATTCTGGTTTCCAAAGCTGATTCCGACACGCTTAGTAAATATAAAATCTCTTATGATTAGGATTTAAGATGCTCCAGATCGAACCATATATCCTCCTGCCAGAATATGGCACCAATACCTGGCTCCTGTATGACGATGAAGCCAAAGAGGGAATCCTCGTCGATCCCTCCGCTCCGTCAACTCTGCTTCTGAAGCGGATTGAGGCTTTGGACCTGAAAATCGTGATGATCGTGAACACGCATGGTCACGGGGATCACATTGGCGGTAACGGCTGGTTTAGAGAGCGGCTGAACTGCCAGCTGGCCATCCATCCACTGGATGCTAACATGTTGACCGACAACCGCAAGAACTTCAGCGACTATATGGGCTTTCCGCTGAACGAGAAAGCGGCCGACCTGATGCTGGCTGACGCTCAGACTATCGGGTTGGGAAAGCACACAGTGAGAGTGATTCACACACCTGGTCACACAGCCGGCTGCGTATGTCTGCTGTGTGAGAAATATCTGATCAGCGGCGACACCCTCTTTGAAATGAGTATCGGCCGCACCGATTTTCCGGGTGGCAGTCACAAAGCCATTATCGATTCGATCCGCCACAAGCTCTTCGTCCTCGAGGATGACGTGATCGTGTTTCCAGGGCACGGACCCAAGACTTCCATCGGGATGGAGAAGAAAAACAATCCCTTTTTGAGGGACCGATGAAGCACGATAGCGTCCTGATCCTGGATTTCGGTTCTCAATACACTCAGTTGATCGCCAGAGCTTTGCGTTCCCTCAGCATCTATTGTGAAATTCATCCTTATAATATGAGTGCCGATGCCATCAAAGCTTTTGATCCCCAGGCGCTGATCCTCTCCGGTAGCCCCTTCAGCCTCTACCAGTCAGATTCTCCCAGGCCAGATGAGATCATCTGGGAATTGGGTTTGCCCATCCTGGGCGTCTGTTATGGCATGCAGCTGATCTGCGAACGCTTTGGGGGCCAGATCAAGCGCAGCACCAAAAAGGAATACGGCTACGCCCAGCTGGAAATCCTGGACGATCATGACTTGCTGGACGGCATCGCGGATGGCAACCAGGTGTGGATGAGCCACGGAGATTCGATTTCAGAGCTGCCCTCCGTGTTCAGGCTGCTGGCCTCGACTGCCAATACTCCCTTTACGGCGATCGCGCATCGCGAACTGCCTGTCTTTGCCCTGCAGTTTCATCCGGAGGTCCACCATTCCCAAAACGGGATGCGGGTCCTGGAGAATTTCGCGCTCAAGATTGCCGGCCTCAAAGCGGATTGGACTTCCGGCTCTTTTATTGAGGAAGCGGTGGCCAAAATCAGAGCGCGGGTGGGAACGGACAGAGTGATCCTGGGCCTCAGCGGAGGAGTGGATTCCTCCGTGGCCGCGGCCCTCTTGTATCGCGCCATCGGAGACCGCCTGATCCCCATTTTTGTGGATAACGGCTGCATGCGATATCAGGAAGCGGCGCGAGTGAAAGAGTTCTTTAGCTGTATGCCGGATTTGAAGATAGACTTTGTGGATGCCTCCCAGCTCTTTCTTTCACGTTTGCAAGGAGTGGAAAACCCTGAAATGAAGCGCAAGATCATCGGGGCCGCCTTTATCGATGTCTTCGAAGCGGAAGCGGCCAGGTTTCCCGATGCCAAATGGCTGGCACAAGGCACCTTATACTCCGACGTCATAGAAAGCGTCTCCTTCAAAGGTCCCTCCGTGACCATCAAGAGCCATCACAACGTGGGCGGCCTGCCCGATAAGATGAAACTGGGCCTGGTGGAACCACTCAGAGAAATCTTCAAGGATGAGGTCAGAGCGGTAGGGCGCCAGCTTGGACTGCCTTATGAGCTGATCAGCCGGCATCCCTTTCCAGGACCGGGTTTAGCGGTTCGTATCCTGGGCGCGGTTGATGCGGATAGAGTGCAAATCCTGCAACAGATAGACGAGGTTTTCATCCAGGAACTGCGTGCCTGGAATCTCTATGACAGCACCTGGCAGGCCTTTGCGGTGCTCTTGCCGATCAGCAGTGTGGGAGTGATGGGCGACGAACGCAGCTATGAAAACGTCTGCGCCCTCAGAGCAGTCAACAGTGTGGACGGCATGACGGCCGACTGGACCGAGCTGCCCTATCCCTTCCTGAAACGCGTTTCCAATCGCATCATTAATGAGGTCAATGGCGTCAACCGGGTCGTCTTTGATATCAGTTCCAAACCGCCTGCCACGATCGAATGGGAGTAGCGGGCATCTCTCTAATTGAAACTGCCCGGCAAATCCAGCTTGACAAAGAGCGGGCTTCTCACATTTTGACACCCAGCGAGCGGGCATAGCTCAGTTGGTAGAGCATTAGCTTCCCAAGCTGAGGGTCGCGGGTTCGAGTCCCGTTGCCCGCTCCAGTTATTTGGCCATCTCTCGTCATCAGGCATCGTAATTGAGCAGCAAAACAACCACGCATCCCGTCCCTAAGATCAACCACTGTATACAATATTGCTGCAGATAGTATTTTTCCACGCAGGAATTCTGCACTATTATATGTATTACAAGCGAGAGAAACAAACATGAAAAAGAAATATCTATGGTTAATCCTGATCCTGATAGTGGGCCTGCTGACATGGCAGATCATAACGCGGGTGAGGCAAAAACAAAGCTCTGACAAGCCTTCCGGCCCTGAACGAGGAGCTTCCGCAATCGCAGTGGAGACTGCTCCCGCCGCATATCGTGACCTGAGCGATATCGGCAGCTTTAGCGGAAACCTGGAGCCAAAAAGCAGCTTTCTGCTGGCTCCCAGAGTGACTGGCCAGCTTAGAAAACTGCACGTGAACATCGGACAGACGGTGAGCCGTGGGCAATTGGTGGCCGAACTGGATGACCGGGTCTTTAGACTGGAACTGGAAAAAGCCAGGTCCAGTGTGGCAGTGTCACGCGCCCAGGCTGAACAGGCTGCCAATGCTCTTCGCCTGGCCGAGCTTGAGTTTGACAACCAGCGGCAGCTCTTTGAAAAGGGTTATATCTCCCGCTCGCAGTTTGACCAGGCAAACGCTCAGTTGATCAGCGACCGCTCTAAAGACAATGTGGCCAAAGCCTCGTTAAACAGCGCTCTGGCAGCTCACTCGGCTGCCGAAATCCAGCTTTCATACACCAGGATCACTGCCGATTGGGAAGGTGGACCGGCCACCCGGATTATCGGAGAAAAACTGGCCGACGAGGGAGCTCTGCTCAGTTCCGGATCGCCGGTTTTCCGGATAATGGACATCTCTTCCCTGATTGCTGTCATCGATGTGATCGAAAAAGACTATACCCGCATCAAGCTTGGCCAGAGCGTAAAAGTGAGCTCCGATTCCTATCCGGGAGAGGAGTTTGGCGGCAGAGTGTTGCGCCAGGCACCTCAACTATCTGAAAGCTCCCGCCAGGCGAGGATCGAGATCGAAGTGCCCAATTCCGGCCAGAAGCTCAAACCAGGTATGTTTGCCAGAGTGCAGGTGACCTACGCGATCAAAAAGGACGTATTGAGCGTTCCTACTGCCGCGCTCACGAAGTTCTCTGATAAGGAAGGGGTCTTCCTGGTAGAGAAAGGTAACCGGGAAGCCAGATTCGTGGCTCTGGAGATTGGCATCCGCGGGCTGGACTACGTGGAAGTGCTCTCCCCCGCTTTGGAAGGAGAGGTGGTGGTTTTGGGCCAGGACCTTCTGGATGACGGCAGTAAAGTTTCTTTACCAGCAGACGCAAAAAGCTCTGAACAGACCCAGAAACGGGGTCGCGGATGAAGCTGGCCGAGTTTTCGGTAAACCGTCCCGTGATGACGGTGATGGTAGCCCTGATAGTCATCATTTTAGGCAGTGTAGCCCTCACCCGTTTGCCGATAGACCTGATGCCCGATATCACTTCACCAACCATCAGTGTGTCAACCTCTTACTCCAAAGCCAGCCCTCTGGCGATGGAAGAATTGGTGACCAGGCCGATCGAGGAAGCCCTCAGCGCTGTCACGGGAGTTCAGGAAATCTCTTCCCAATCCTCGGAAGGCAGCAGCAACGTGCAAGTCCGCTTCAACTGGGGTACCGATCTGGAAGAGGCGGCCAACGAAATCCGCGACCGGCTGGACAGGATTATCTCGCGCCTGCCTGATGGTGCTACCAGGCCCTCTTTGCGTAAGTTTGATCTGGCCGCTATGCCAGTAGCGATGATGGGGGTCACCAGTGATCTGGATCCTCTATCGCTGCGAAAGATTATCGATGAACAGGTTTCCTACCGGCTCGAAAGAGTGGATGGTGTGGCCAGCATCAATGTGTGGGGTGGGCTTACCCGCGAAATCAAGATCAACGTCGATCCCCTCAAACTCAAAGCCCTCGCCATCCCTCTGGACCAGGTGATCGCCAGGATCAAAGCTGCCAATGTAAACCTCCCCACCGGAACGCTTTACAGAGGCAATCAGCAAATCACGGTGCGCGTGCCTGGCGTGTTTAACGATCTGGACGAGCTGCGCCATACTCCCGTCCTCGACAGAGGCGGTAACAGGATATACCTCAAGGACATAGCCGAGGTTGTGGACGGTTCCTCCAAGGAGACCAGACTGGTGCGCGTGAACGGGACCCCAGGCATCCAGATTTCGATAAACAAACGCTCCGGCACCAATACTGTCAAAGTGGCCAAAGGCGTGATGGACGAAGTGGAAAACATCAATCGCGGTGTAGCTCACGTGCAAGTGGTTCCCCTGGTGGACCAATCTGTCTTTATCAAACAAGCCATCAACAACGTGGCCTCGTCCGCCATCCTGGGTGGCCTGCTGGCCGTGCTGATCCTGCTATTCTTCCTCAGAAACATCAAAAGCACGGCTGTGATCTCCACTGCCATCCCTATTTCCGTGATCGCCACCTTTGGCTTGCTCTATGCCAACGGCTTCACCCTCAATCTGATGACGATCGGAGCTCTGGCATTGGGTGTGGGACAGCTTTTGGACAACTCCATCGTGGTGCTGGAAAACATCTTTCGGCACCGGGAGATGGGAAAAAGCTCCAAAGACGCTGCCATCGACGGTGCTCATGAAGTCACATCGCCGATCATTGCCAGCACCCTCACTTCCATCGTGGTTTTCCTACCCCTGTTATTTATGCGTGGCATGACCGGTATCCTCTTTCAGCAGTTGGCTTTTGTGGTGGTATTTTCTCTGCTCTGTTCGCTGGTTACGGCCCTCACGCTGGTACCGATGCTGGCCAGCCGGATGGTGAGCGTCAGCGAAGAAAAATCCCTGGGCGGGAAAGGTATCAAGGCCAGGCTCTTTCATGGCGTGGGCCTGATCCTGCACAGGATGGAAAGCTTTTATGCCGGGGCCTTGAAATACGCTCTCGATCACCGTATCAAGATATCATTCATAGCTTTAGCCCTGATCGGAGGGGCCATACTGCTCACCGGACTGATCGATTCCGAGCTTATGCCAGTTTCTGACGAAGGCGAGATCAGAGTAAATCTAGATATGGAGGCCGGCACCCGTCTGGAAGTCATGGACGCGCAGGTAAAGAAAGTGGAAGCCAAGCTCAAAGGCCGTTTTCCAGAAATCACTCACGTCATCACATCCGTGGGTGGAGGCGGTTGGGGCTCCAGCTCTTCAAATTCCGCGTCTCTCAGAATCAGCCTCGTGAGCAAATCTCGGCGCGAAGCCAGTGACGAAGAACTGGCCGGCAAAATCAGGAAACTGGTAACAGGACTTCCAGGCGTCAAAGTGAGGGTCCGCACCGCCACCAACAACCAGCTCAGCAGAGTGATGGGAGGCGGTGGAGGCAGGATCGAACTGCAGGTGCGCGGTCACGATCTGGACGTCTCATATCGCCTCGCCAACCAGATCATGAAAGCCGTCGAAGGTGTGGAAGGCATCACGGACGTCAATCTCAGTCGCACTTCCGGAGCTCCAGAAGACCTGGTTGTGATAGACAGAAGCAAGGCCGCGGAGCTGGGACTTTCCGTGCAGGCTATCGCTCAGATGCTGGAAACGGTGCTGTCCGGGACCCAGGCAGGCGAACTTCAGGAAGATGGCAAAGAATACCCTCTCATCGTCAGAATAGACGCCGCCGAATTTATGCCCATCATGCAGCTTTTGGACCTCAGCCTCACGAACAGCTCCGGGCAGCCCATCGTGTTGCGCAACGTGGTGAGCGTGGAAAGCAGCGAAAGCAGCACTGTGATCGAGCGCGTCAATCAAGAACGCATGATCGACGTGTCCGCCAACCTCAGTGGCCGCAATCTCAGTGCCGCCATTGCCGATATCCAGGCACGCATCAATCAGGTTCAAATGCCTATTGGCTATGGATTTGAGATCACGGGAGATTACAAAGAACAGCAGGAATCCTTCCGGGAGCTCTTTATCGGCATCGTGCTGGCCCTGGTGCTCGTCTATATGGTGATGGCCAGCCAGTTTGAATCGGTGCGCGATCCCTTTATCGTGATGTTCAGCGTGCCCTTTGCCATCATCGGTGTGGCGTTGATGCTCTTCCTCACCAAGACCACCTTTAACATTCAGTCCTACATAGGTTTGATCATGCTGGGAGGAATCGTGGTGAACAATGCCATCTTGCTGGTGGACACCACCAACCGGCTCAGAAGAATAGACGGGCTAGCGCTCCGAGAGGCAATAACGACAGCCGGACGCCAAAGACTGCGTCCCATTCTGATGACCGCTCTATCCACGATCCTGGGTTTGGTGCCTATGGCCATCGGGGCTGGTGAAGGTGGAGAAACTCAGGCCCCGCTTGCCAGAGCGGTTGTAGGTGGGCTGTTGAGTTCCACTCTGATCACGCTGATCCTGATCCCCGTGATCTATTCCTTCTTTGAGGGTGGTTTTCACAAGTTGATGGCCAGAATCAGGACCAAGCAGGCCGGGTGATTTAAGCACTCCATTACTCCGACTGCTAATTTCTCCTTGACAAAAGCTCCGCCTCTGATATCTTATCTCCAGAAAACAAGTTCATACACATAAGGAGACGATCATGGCAGATAAGAAAGTTGAAAAGGGCGCTCTGAGCATCCACACTGAGAACATCTTCCCCATCATCAAGAAATGGCTTTATTCCCAGCACGATATCTTTTTGCGGGAGCTGATCTCAAACGCCGTGGACGCCATCAACAAACGCAAGTACGCCGATCCGGATTTCAAAGCCGAGGATATGAAAATCGAGGTCAAGCTCGATGACAAGAAAAAGACCCTCCAGATCATCGACACCGGCATTGGCATGAGTGCCGAAGAGATCCGCAAATACATCAATCAGATCGCCTTTTCCGGCGCTGAGGAATTCATCAACAAGTTCAAAGATGTCCAGAGCAACATCATCGGCCACTTCGGTCTGGGTTTTTACTCCTCCTTTATGGTGGCGGAAAAGGTAAGCATCGATTCCCTTTCATTCGAGCCGGGTAGCGAACCCGCCTTCTGGGAATGCGACGGCAGCACCGAATACAGCATGAAAGCCGGCAAACGCAAAGAGATCGGCACCACCATCACTCTACACTTTAACGAGGATTCCGCCGATTACGCCAAAGAATCCAAGATCACCGAGATTCTGGAGCGCTATTGCAACTTCATGATGTGGCCCATCATGTTCAAAGACAAACAGGTGAACCTCAAGGAAGCCCTCTGGAACCGCAATCCCAAGGACGTCAAACCGGAAGAATATCAACAATTTTACAAGGACATCTTCCACGACTATAAGGACCCCGTCTTCTGGATTCACCTCAACGTGGATTTTCCTTTCAACCTCAAAGGCATCCTCTATTTCCCCAGGCTGCGCAACGAGCCTGATTACTTCAAAGGCGAAGTCAAGCTCTTTTGCAACAACGTCTTCGTGGCGGACAACCTGGAAGACCTCATCCCGGAATTCCTGCTGTTGCTCAAAGGCGGCATCGACATCCCGGATATCCCCCTCAACGTGTCACGCAGCTTCCTCCAGAACGATAAACAGGTGCAGAAGATCAGTAAATATATCGTCAAAAAGGTGGCCGATCACTTTGCCGAAACCTTCAAGTCCGACCGCAAGAAATATGAGGAATACTGGGAAGACATCAACGCCTTCATCAAATACGGCCTCCTCAAGGAAGAAGATTTCTTTGACGCCATGAAGGACATGATCATCTTCAAGACCGCCTCCGGAGACTATGTGACGGTAGATGAATACAAGACCCGCAACCAGGTTTCGGAAGGCAAAACCCGCGTCTGGTATGCCGCCAGCGAGGATACCCAGGTGAGCTATCTGAACCTGATGAAAGAGCAGGGACTGGAAGTGATCTTCCAATCTTCTCCTCTGGACACCCACCTCTATCAACAACTGGAGCAAAAGCTGGAAAACGTGGAATTTATCCGCGTGGACAGCGAAGTGAACGAACTGCTGGAAAACAAAGGTGAGGCCGCGGATTCCGAGGTCAGCGACCGCCTCCAGGCCATCTTTTATAAAGGTCTGGACCAGAAAGTGGAAGCCTCCTTCAGCGAGGAAAGCCTCAAGGAATACCTCAAAAAGCACCCCAAGGCCGCTGCCGTCCTCACCCCTCATATGGTCCAGCAGGATAAACAGACCCTCATCCAGCCCTATGAATTGCCTTCCGAAGCCCGTAAAGAACTCGGTACTGAGGCTTTCAAGGACCTCATGGATCACGTCTATAAGGACCTCACGGTGGAGGTCAAATCCCTCAAGAGCGCTGATATCCCGTCCATGATCGTGTTCAGCGAATACATGCGCCGCTGGCACGATATGGACAGCCTCACCCGCAACGCCTCTGGGGATATGCTCAAGTATCACACCCTGGTGGTCAACAAGGAAAATCCTGTGATCCAAAAGATTCTGGAGCTGGATTCTGCTGGCAAAGCCGACGAGGTGAAGACCCTCTGCGCCTACATCCACGACCTCTCCTTGCTGGAACAGAAACCCTTCAGCGGCAAGGAACTCAAGGACTTTATCGCCCGCGCCAACAAGGTGCTGGCTTATATAAACTAAAGCTCATACGCCAATCTGAATCAGGCCGGAGAGATAGATTTCCGGCCTTTGGTTTTTTCAAGCGGATAAAGGAGCATGGGCATCAGGATGATTGACCATTGTCCACCCCTTTCTTGCTTGATCACCCGCTGTGGAGATGCCGTGCTGCCGCGGGCGAAAAACGCCGGAGAGCGCTCGGTATCATGACGTCATATCAATAGGCAGGGAAGTGGAACTGCTCTGTATCCTTTTTCCCGCAGATTACGCAGATTTACACGCAGATTTCGCAGATGCTGATTAGCTTGAGCAGTCTGGGATCTAAACCCTCTAAACTCTCAAATCCATTAATACTCTGCGTAATCCGCGTGTAAATCTGCGTAATCCGCGGGAAACTTACAACCCTCTCAGGCCATGCCCTTGACGCTATGCGCATACGAGGTCCAGATCACCTCTCACCCACTTCGGAGAAATGGCTCTTGGCTCGGGCTTGGTAGAGACGCGCGATACCTTAGCGGTTTAGAGCGCTATAAGAACTCGCATGGCTTTGATCCCCGCGGCTCTCCAGAACATATCATACACCGCCTGTATGACATACGGCCGGTCTTCCCTGAGCTCATTAGCGGGACAAGCGGATAAACTCAGTCTCCATCAGGTCCGCGGCTGGGTTTTTTCCATCGATCAACTCTCTGGTGAAGCCCTTCAGATAATCTGGATCATGTTGTTTGATTTGTTCATAAAAAACGGCGTACATCAGA
>JAGOIY010000059.1 GCA_017995405.1 Candidatus Cloacimonadota bacterium | reverse complement strand
GTAAGATGCTGGCAGAGTGACGGGCAAAATTCCGCCTTTAGATGAAGTTCAGCTTGGAAGGCGCGTCTCATCCTTGCTTATTCACCCGCCGTAGTGATGCCGTGGCCTCTCCGCCGAAAAAAGCGGGAGAGCGCACGGTATCTCCACGGCAATAAATGGGCAGGGATTAGCCAGACCAGAGGAATTTGCAAGGTTGGTCCTGAACGTCCGCCATTAGGTGAGATACCATCCTGAAAACCGGTGAAGCCAGGCGGGAGCTGGTGTTGGGGCTATCTCTCCGGGCGCCGGGCTGAACTAAGCTGTCCCGCTGCGTGAAGCTGCTTCATTTTCTCCACAGATTCCTCTTACTTTCACTCCCATCGTCAAAGATAAAGCTTGACATAAACTTCGGCCGCGAAATAAGATGCAGCCACAGAACCAATGATGATCGCGCCGGAGCTTAGCTAAAAACCGGCAAAGCGAGGGATAAGATGAAGAAGCTTTTGATGATGCTGGTCTTGTTCGCGGGACTGGCTTTGACGGCCCAAAATGTCCCTCTGGTGCTCACGGCACCCAATGGAGGAGAACAGTGGCAGGCCGGCTCTGTTTATGATATTACCTGGGAGCAGACGAATCTTGCTGGCGCGGTGAGCCTGCATCTGATCAGCCCGCTCAGCTCACAGCCACCTTTGGCGATCGCGATGAACATCCCCGTTCAGGCGCAGCTGTTCCATTGGCAAATCCCCGCCAGCATCCTGCCGGGGGATTTCTATAAGGTCATGATCAGCATGGCCTCCAATCCCTCAAACAGCTTCAGCGACATCAGCGACGCGCCTTTCACCATCCTGGGAGGCGATCCTCCTCCTCCACCGGTGCAGATCACGGTCCAGAATCCCAATGGCGGAGAGATCTGGCCTCTGGGCAGCACCCAGACGATCAACTGGACTTCTCAGGGCCTGGAAGGTGAGGTGGTGATCACTTTGGTGCAGGCCAACGGCGTGGCCGATTATCAGATCGCCGCTCAAGTGCCGATCATGCCGGGAAATTTCACCTGGACGGTACCGGATGATATCATGCCTGGCAATGGATACAGGGTCCATGTGATGTGGCTCAGCGATCTCACCGTCTATTTTGGCGACGTGAGTGATCTGCCCTTCAGCATCGTGGGCAGCGACCCGCCTCCTCCTCAAAACCTGCAGCTGATCTCTCCCAACGGAGCTGAGCAGTGGGAGACGGGCACGACGCGGCCCATTCACTGGGTCTGCTCTTCCACCGCTGCCATGCCTGTAACCCTGAAGCTTTACAATGGTTTAAACACCAATACGCCCCCTATCCTGATAGCTCAGAATCTACCCCCTTTTCCAGGTTTTTTTCACTGGCAGATTCCCGCCACCCTGGCCCCTTCTGAGCAGTATTACATGCAGGTATCTTCGCTTTCGCCGGACGGGACTATCCAGATGGATTTATCCGACGGTCCTTTCAGTATCCTGAATGGCACTCCACCTCCTCCGCCTCAGATGCTGCAGATTATATCTCCCAACGGTGGAGAAACCTGGGTGGCGGGCACCATGCATCCCATCACCTGGGTGCAGGGCTTCAACGCGATCCTGCCGGTCACTTTGACCCTGCATGATGGAATGGACCCTGCGGTGGCACCTATTCCCATCGCGGTCAATATCCCTTCCTTTCCCTCCCTCTTTCACTGGATGATACCTAGCGGTCTTCCCCTTTCAAATCAATATCTGGTCCGGATTTCTACTCCCATGGCGGATGGCACTCTGGTGGAGGATTGGTCGGACTCTTCCTTCAGTATCGTGAACGGCAATCCCCCTCCGCCTCAGACACTTAGAGTCATCTCGCCCAATGGTGGAGAGCACTGGATGGCCGGCACCATGCATCCCATCCGCTGGCATGCTCCTCAACAGCAAGGCCCCGTCGAAATAGCCCTGATGAGGGGAGACGATCCTCAGCCCGCTCTAGTGATCGCTCCCGGGCTGCCCATTCCCGGGATGTTCAGATGGCATATTCCTATGAATCTCGAGGCCGCCAGTGATTATCGCATCCGGATCAGAAGCCTGAACGCCAATCTGGCCGATCTCAGCGATGCCCCCTTCACGATCTTGGCCCATCAGGCCCCGCCTCCATCCAATGTGACTCTCACCAGTCCCAACGGAGGAGAGCTCTGGCAGGCTGGCAACAGCTATACGATCACCTGGAACGCTCCCGACCTCAACGTCCCCATGCAGCTCTGGCTGCTCAGGGAAGGCCAGCGGGAGCGCTATCGTCATATCATCAGTCTTCCCAATACCGGCAGTTTCGCTTGGACCATACCGCCTGGCGTTCCATCCGGAGACAACTATAAGGTGATGGTCCGCGCCATTCACGCTCCTGGTCAGATGGATATCAGCGATGCCGTGTTCAGCATCGTGACCAATCCCGCCAAGCTAAAAGCGACCACCAACAAAGGCTCGGATGCGGTCACCATCAGTCTGGACAGCGAATCTGGCATCCAGGCCCAGGTGCAGGTTTACAATATCCGCGGTCAGAAGGTGCGCGATCTTGGCACTCTGGCGCTCGGCAGCACCAAGTCTGTGATCTGGGACACCAGAGACGACCGGGGCCAGAAGACCAGCCCGGGACTCTATCTGATCAGGGTCAAAGTGGACCGCGAATATCTGTCTCAGCGAGTGTTGCTCACCAAGTAACGCTTCTTGGCCATGTTTCCAAGCCCCGGGACAGTCATTCCGGGGCTTGGTATTTTTATGCTTGGCAGCAGCCTCAAATGGCTTAACCTATCCTTAGGAATAAATCCTTATTAGGAATGGTTATGATCAATAAACAGCTTGTAGCGCAGAGAATTGAACGCTTTAAAGCGCTTATGACTGAGAAGGGTTATAAGCTCACCCAGCAGCGCCTGGAGATATACAAAGCTCTGGCTGCCAGGGAGGACCATCCCAGCGCCGAGGAAATCCACAAGCGTCTGCGCAAGAGGCTTCCAACCCTCTCGCTCGATACGGTTTATCGCACTCTCTGGACCTTCCGGGATTTGGGTATCATCGCCACCCTCAATCCCCATCACGGCGTCGCCCGTTTTGATGCCAATCACAGCCATCATCATCACTTTGTCTGCGAACGCTGTGGTGCCGTCCAGGATTATGACAATCATGAGTTCAACGCCATCCCCCTGCCTGCCGATCTTGGCAATATGGGTGAGGCAAAATCGCTGCATGTAGAGATCAGGGGCCTTTGCCGCAAATGCTTGGCAGACAAGGATGAAATCAACTCACCAACAGATCAGGACAAGGAGCAAGGAAATGGATGAAAAGAAGAAAAAGAAGAAACTGACCACCGTAGCCGGAACACCGGTGGTGGACAATCAAAACATCATGACGGCCGGACCGCGTGGCCCGCTCTTGATGCAAGACGTGTGGCTGGTGGAAAAGCTGGCCCATTTTGATCGGGAAGTGATTCCTGAGCGCCGCATGCATGCCAAGGGCTCGGGTGCTTTTGGTCATTTCACCGTCACCCACGATATCAGCCAGTACACCAAGGCCAAAATCTTCTCAGAGATCGGCAAACAGACCGAGGTCTTTGCCCGCTTCTCCACTGTGGCCGGAGAACGTGGCGCCGCGGATGCCGAACGCGATATTCGCGGCTTTGCCGTCAAATTCTACACGGAAGAGGGAAACTGGGACCTGGTGGGCAACAACACCCCCGTTTTCTTTATTCGTGACCCGCTCAAGTTTCCAGACCTCAACCACGCAGTGAAACGCGATCCCCGCACCAATATGAGGAGCGCCAAGAACAACTGGGATTTCTGGAGTTCGCTGCCTGAGGCCCTGCACCAGGTCACCATCACGATGAGCGACCGCGGGATTCCCTATTCCTATCGTCACATGAATGGCTATGGCAGCCACACTTTTGCCATGTATAACAAAGATAACACCCGCGTGTGGGTCAAATTCCATCTCAAGACCCTGCAAGGCATCAAGAACCTCACGGATGCCGAAGCTGAAGCTATCATCGCCACCGATCGTGAAAGCCATCAGCGGGACCTCTATGAAAGCATCGAAAAAGGTGATTTTCCCCGCTGGGAAATGAGCATTCAGGTGATGAGCGAAGAGGAGGCCACTCAGGTGCCCTTCAATCCTTTCGATATCACCAAGGTGTGGTCCAAAAAGCATTATCCCCTCATCAAAGTAGGAATCCTGGAGCTCAACCGCAACCCTGCCAACTACTTTGCCGATGTGGAACAGGCCGCCTTCACCCCTGCCAACATCGTTCCCGGCCTGGGATTCTCACCAGACCGGCTGCTGCAGGCCAGGCTCTTCTCCTATGGCGACGCGCAACGTTACCGCCTGGGCATCAATCATCACCAGATCCCGGTCAACCGTCCTAAAGCCGAAGCCCACAGCTATCATCGCGACGGCCAGATGCGGGTGGACGGAAACTATGGCAGCACTCTGGGTTACGAGCCCAACAGCTATGGCGAATGGCAGGACCAGCCGGATTTCAAAGAACCGCCTCTGGACCTTACGGGTGCGGCAGACCACTGGAACCACCGTGACGACGCGGACTACTATTCTCAGCCGCGCGCCCTGTTCCTATTGATGAGCCCGGAGCAGCAACAAGTCCTCTTTGAAAACACCGCCCGCAACATGGGAGACGCTCCCCTAGAAATCAAGCTGCGCCACATCCGCAACTGCCATAAAGCCGATCCCAAATACGGGGAAGGAGTGGCCAAAGCCTGCTCCATTCCCAGGGAAGACGTGCTGAAGGGCATTTAAGCCCTCAAACTCATGTCTGGCAAACGACTCCCAGCCAACGATCGCCGCCCCGGAAACTCTCTGGGGCGGGGTTTTCTGATCATTGGCGGCAGCCTGGCCCTGGGATTGGCACTGCTGGGAGTCATTTTGCCGTTGTTACCAACCACTCCTTTGCTGTTATTGGCAGCCGTCTGTTATGGCAGGAGCTCGGCAAGGCTCTACCATTGGATGCACCACAATGCCCTGTTTGGAGAGTATCTGCGTCGCTACCAGGCCCGGGAAGGCATCCCGGTGCGGGTCAAGCTGTTTACCCTGGGCCTCCTCTGGGCCGGTATCCTCAGCTCCGCGCTGCTGTTCATCCCCGGCAGACTTTGGCCCGTCCGGATCATGCTGTTGCTGGTGGCTGTGGGAGTAAGCATCCATGTCCTGACGATCAAGACTTTTCGCGGCAAGAACTGAACTGAGCGTGTTCCCGGCCTGATCTCGTCTCGAAATGCCGCTGCATTTCTGAGGGTATCTGCGGATATAGTCAAAAACTTCTTGACAATATCTAGGCTTATCCTAATCTGGCTCTGCTTCCCGATTCGTCACTATCAATATCGTGTTTATGCAGATATAGGGGATGGTGACGCTACGTGGGTGGCAGCAAGCTCAAACAAGGATAAGCCAGAAATGATAAAAAAACTTCAGATCATCTCCAAACACTCCCAGGTGAAAGAACTGGGCAACGCGCTCGAGTTTGACATGCTCAAAGAGCTCATCAGAAGCGCGGCCACCTGTCAGCAACTGGCCACCGCTTTCAACGTCAGCAAGCAAAAGGTGCATTACAATCTCACCAAGATGATGGAAGAGGGTCTCATCGAAGTGGTGGAGGAGCCCGGCAATGGCAAAGAAGTCTATTATCGCGCCACCGCCAAAAACTATGTGCTGGATTTCTCTCTGGGAGAACATCTTGGAGGCGGCTTGATCAACAGCCGGGGCGTGATCAACAACATCCTGGAAGGGGAGTACAACCTCAATCTTTCCGCCATCGCGGCCAAACTCCTGAAGCATTCCCTCAAGCTCCGGTCCCGGCAAAAGCTCTTGATCGTGACCGGCAAATACAACCTGCCCCTGGTGGAGAAGATCCTTTTGGAGGCTGGACGCATGAATATCCGCTGCACCACCATCTACCAGGATTCTCAGCTTTTAAAGGCCAAATATGAGGAATACTCGCTCACGGCCTTCCATGCAGACTACGATCACTTCAACCGTCTGCTCAAAGCTCACGACGCCTATCTGAACCTCAACGGCGAAGCCCGTCATATCCAGCTTTCCGATCCTGAAAAGATACAGATCCGCGCCATGGCCTATGCCGCCAGTCATGGCATCCTCAAAGACCGCAAGATCAGAGTGGCGATGATGCCGGGGCTGCTGAACGACACGCTCAGCGAAAACTCCATCGAGAGCGAACTGCAGTTTTGGAAAGCGCTGGACGTGGACTATGAGAAGCTGAGCCAGGAAACTATGAGCATCTGCTCCAACTTTGCCTCAGCCGGGGAAATCAAGCTCAGCAGTTACGAGGCCTCCCTGACCTTCCAGACGGAACGGGTCCTGGCGGAAAGCGGTTCCTTTGGCGAAAGCCCCTGTCAGAGCCCCGTGATCAACTATCCCGGCGGCGAAGTCCTCATCCTGCCCAAGAGCGCTTCGGCCCATGGCAGGATTAGGGGAGACGTGGCCTATGCCTTTGGAGAAAAGATCATCCAGCCTTCCCTGGAAATCAGGAATGGCGAGATCAGCAGCTTTTCCGCCGCCGTGAATCAGGACCTCCTGGCCAGAGCTATCGCGGAAGGAGGTTCGGACGGACGCAAGGTGGCCCTGATCTGCATGGGCACCAATCCCAACGTCTCACTTTCCAACATCGATATGTCTTTTTCCCAAAAATCCCGCGGACTGGTCACAGTCTGGTGGGGAGACAACCGTTCCATCGGTGGCCAGGTTACGGGTGGCTGTGAATGGTTTGTCCAGATAGAAAAACCCTCCCTCAAAAGCCTGTAAGGAGCTATATCATGAAACACATATTAATGATCGCACTGCTGTTGACAGCCTCGAGCCTGCTGCTGGGACAGTGGCATATAGAGGAAGGCTTCGAGGGCATCACAACCCTCCCGGCCGGATGGACTATCTTTGACGACGGCGATGGCATGACCTGGCGCAATCTCAGCCACGCCAATGCCCACACCGGAAGCCGTGCCGCTTTTGTGGACAACTATCTGCCCAATGAAAACGCCGACTGGCTGGTGACCCCTCAAATCACTGTGAGCCCGGGCGATTCGTTGATTTTCTTCACCCGCTCCTGGGTGAGTACCGAAGACCTCAAGGTCTTTGTATCCACCGCGGCCCCCAATCCCAGTGCTCTCAACCAGCTTCTGGTCCATCTCACCAACATCGGCACCCCATACCAGCAGGTGAGCCTGCCTCTAAATCAATGGGCAGGACAGAGCATCTACCTGGGTTTCTACTGGGAATGCAACACTTACGGCATCCTGGTGGATGACATCAAAATAGGCCAGCCCCTCAACGTGACTCCGGAACTGGACCTGCCTCAGTCCATAAGTTTCTTCGAGAGTGACACCTACACCCTGGACCTCATACCCCATATCGTCTGCACCGATTTGGCCCACACCAGCATCGCCGCAGCTCCCAATCCCAACCTGAACGTCAGCGTGAGCGGACTGGACCTGGTCCTCAGTTCCAATGGCTTTACTGGCAGCACCCAGCTTCATGTAACCCTCACCGACCTGCTCAACAACCTCAGCGCGGCCGACTCTATGGAAGTGCTGGTGCTGAGCGATCCCGCGGTGGATTTGTATGTCTCCCAGGTGCTGGCTCCCCGCGTCTATGAGTTTGTGGGGATGCCTTTTACACCCCAGGTGAGGGTTATCAACCTGGGTACCTCCAGCTTCAACGATCAGATCGAGATCAGCCTCAGCATCTATGACAACAATGGCAGCCCGGTTCACAGCGACATCGCCATCCAGAATGTGGACCTGGGACCCCAGCAGAGCACTGATCTGCTTTTCCCCCTGGACTTTACACCCCTGAGTGAAGGGACGTTCAGCTATAATCTCACCATAAACACTCCCGATGGCAACCCTGGCAACAACCAGACGCAAGCCAGCTTCAGTATTCTCAACCGGATCACCCTGGGCGGCCCGGACGCGTTTGGCTACCGCTTTTTGGACAGCAACAATCCCCTGGGCCCTGAATATGAATGGACGGACATCAGCCAGACCGGCACTTCCACCATCAGCTATGGCGTAAACGGCTGGGGCGGAGACGATAACTTTAGCGAGCCCATCCCTCTGGGCTTCAACTTTCCGTTCTACGGCAGCTCCTACGACCAGGCCTATGTGGATATCAACGGAGAAATCCTGCTGGCACCCAATACCTGGTACAATGCCTATCCAGGCTTGAACTGGGACAACGACGGCAATATGTTCAACTATATGTATCCCATCCCGGGTTACACTCAGATGCCTGGTCTGATCGCGGTCTATTGGGACGACCTGCATGCCGATGAGGGCACGGGAAACATCTATTATCAGACCTTTGGCGAAGCCCCAGACCGTTATACCGTGTTCCAGTGGCACAATCTGAGATTCCATGCCGGGACGGGTGGAACGCCCCAGCTCAAGTTTCAGGCCATCCTCTTTGAAGATGGCAACATCAAGCTGCAGTATCACACCGTGGCCACAGGTCAGACCGGAGCTTCCGTCCCTCACGACAACGGTTTTTCCGCCACCGTCGCCATCCAGAATCAAGCTGCCAATGCCGGGCTTCCCTATCTGAGGGAGATCGTGCAAAACAGCCAGTATCAAGGCATTGAGCCGGCAGGAAACGTCTTGCATCCCCAGCTGGCGGTGCTGTTCTACGCGGGCACCGATCAGCAAGCCCCCATCATCACACACCGCCCCATGGGCAACACTCTCAACCAGAACCTGGAGCTGGTGGCCAGGATCATCGATATGTCCGCCCTCCCCACCACCCATCTGCACTACAACACCGGTGCCGGATGGCAGGTCCTCAGCCCTCAGTCCATCCAGCAAAACGACTATTATTTCATGCTGACGGATTTGCCTCTGGGCTCCACAGTCCAATATTACTTTGAGGCCCAGGACGCTCTGGGCAATCTGGCTAAACTGCCGCAAACCGCTCCGGTGGAAGTGTATAGCTTCAAAGTGCTGCCCACGGCCGGGGCTCAGGTTCTGATCGCTTACAGCGGTACTCAGGATTACGAGAGGATCGAGCTGCCCCTCTATGAAGACCTCATGGCCCAGCTCCAGGTCCCCTATGACATCTACAACTGGGAAGAATACCCCAGCTACAGCTTTCCAGCTCAGTATCAGGGCATCCTGGCCTATGCCAGCACTGGAACGGTAAGCGCCAAGATGTATTACTTCGCCACCGCCCTTTCAGATTTTCTTGATCTCGGCACGCAAAGCTCACCCAAAAACCTCTGGTTCGCCTCAGACGGATTGGCCAGCAATCAACACGCCCACCCCAATTCCAGCAGCATCAGAAGGATGATGAGTGGATACTTCCGCACTCATTATGTCGCGTCTGGACTGGGAGGGGGGTCTAATGGCCTGGGAGGTCCCGACAGCTTTAGCTATGAGCATGGCACCATCAAAGCCCTGCCTGGCACCCAGGTGGGGATGAACGGAGAGGAATACCCCGTCTATGCCAATTCACCCGATTGCATCTTCCCAAACGACGCGGCCGGAGATCCCTACTATGACGAAGTGCCCTATCCTGCCATCGGCGCTATCTATAACTACGCCTTTGAAGACGGCCCCTTTGGCGGCCAGGCCTATCTCTATCATGGAGTTTGCGCCACCCAGGTGGATACTCCTTCCTACCGCACCATGTATTTCAGCTTCGACCTTTCGCAGCTCACCAGCGCGGCCCATCGCTTGGAATGGATGAGCGACCTGATGGATTGGTGGGATGTCGGTCCCGTGAGTAATGAAGACCCTCAAATACCGGCTCTGCGGACGGGGATCGATTCCGTCTTCCCAAATCCCTTCAACCCCAGCACCACCATCCGCTACAGCCTGGACAGCGCTCAGGCCCTGGACCTGGCCATCTATAACCTCAAAGGCCAGAGGGTGAAGACCCTGGCCAGAGATCTCAAAAACGCCGGGACTCACAGCGCGGTTTGGAACGGCCTGGACGACAGCGGCCGTCCCGTCTCCAGCGGAGTGTATCTGCTGAGGCTCAATACCAAGGCCAGACAACAAACTCAAAAGATCACTATCATCAAATAAAGGGAGTCAAGATGTCCAAAACACTTTCACTCGTCACCCTGATGCTCCTGGCCCTCAGCTTGCTGAGCGCCGGGGATTACATTATTGGCAGCGATACCAGTACTGAAAGTTCTGTGCCGGTGTATGGATACAACCATTACGGCTGGAGTAAGTTCTTCTACACAGCGGCTGAGATGCAAGCTGCTGGATTTACCACCCCACAACAGATCACCCGTTTAGCTTTCTTTGTTGACAACAGCCCGGTTGATTATGTCATGGACGACCAGCGGGTTTATATGACCCATTTCTATGATTCTGCCTACGGCTCAACCGCGGCAGGCTACCCTAATCCATCCACTTATACTTATGTATTCAATGGCTCTGTCACCTGGAGTGGCCCGGGATGGACTGAAATCACACTGACTACACCATTCAACTACGATCCCAGCTGGGGAATTGAGATATTCTGGGAAAACCGGGATGGCAGCAGAATCTCCGGTCCACCTCAGTTCCGCTATACAGAAACTGATGCCAACACAGCGGTCTATAAATATAGTAACACGTCATTCCCTACCACCTCAGGTACAAGATACAAAAAAAGACCCAATATCTGGTTTATGACCCCTACCATCGATCCACCCAGCCCGGCCGCAGCGGTAGCGCCAGCCAATGAAGCTCAAAATATTGCAATTACCACCAAACTGACCTGGAATCACACCGGCGGCTCTCCCACCGGCTACAGACTGTGGTTTGGAAGCAACAATCCACCTTCCGACATCGCGGCAAACTTCGTCACCACCTCCACGAGTTACACTCCTCCCGCGTATCTTGATTATGACACCGAATACTTTTGGAGAGTGGTGCCTTACAACGAATACGGCAACGCGATTGATTGCCCCGTCTGGAGCTTCAGAACATTACCCGATCCCTCGATCGTGGACTACCCATATCTGCAGAGCTTTGAAGGCAGTTTCAATCCCAGCGGTTGGACTGATCACAGCGGTGCTCTGGCAGATCCCATCACCTTGGGAGCAGACGGTTCCAGCCAATGGAGTCAGGATGACTGGCTCAATATAAACAACGGAGACAAGGCCGCCAGGATCAACATCTGGGGCAGCGTGGGAGGCTATCTGATCTCCCCGCTCTTCAACATCCCCTCAGACGACTATGTCCTGGAATTTGACGCGGCGATGCTGAAGTATGGCCAGACCCCAAGTGGGACTCCTCCCAACTACCTCAATCCGGACGACCGTTTTGCCGT
>JAGOIY010000191.1 GCA_017995405.1 Candidatus Cloacimonadota bacterium | reverse complement strand
ACGCTTTGGGCGTCCATGTTGTCACAGAGGTGCAGGACCTGGGCTTCCAGGGTCTGAGGCAGCCGCACCGAGGCTTTTTCATACTCACCGTGGTGAGCCAGGACCAGATGGCGCAGATGCATCAGCAGCGCATCCGGAAATCCCGGTATGGCGCGGGCTTTTTCACAGATCATCTGGTCGGAGAGGCTGAGGTGGCCGATCAAGCGTCCCAGATCAGTAAAATCAATGGGGGGCTTGCTGGTATATTCCAACACCTTAGCCGCGTCATGCAACAGAGCGCCGCTGAGCAAGAGGTCCTGATTGACGGGATACATGCTGCTCACAAATTCGCAGATCGAGGCTACGCTCACGGTATGCTCGATCAGCCCATGGATATAGTTGTGATGCCATGATTTGGCAGCCGGAGCTTTGAGGAAGTGGTTGAAAAATTCCTTGTCATCGAAGATGTCTCTGAGCAGTCTGTTCAGGAAGGTGTTTTCAACCTTGTCCACAAAGCTGAAGAAGCGCTCGGAGAGGATTTCCGGAGGTATCTTGCTGCGGGTGAGATAGATATCCGGATCATACTCAGAGTGATCGGCAAAGCGCAACTGAGAGATATTGAGCTGAATCTGCCCCTTGTAGTTCTGCACGCTGGCGCGGATTTTGACCACGTCGCCTTCCGAAAAGTCTTCACTGAGTTTCTGGAAATCCTTCCACATATAGCCGGTCACGGAACCGCTGCGGTCCTGGGCTCTCAGCCTCAGGAACTGACCATTCTTGCCTTCGCGGATTTCTTTTTCCGCCACCAGGTAGTAGGCCGTGATCTCCTTGCCCTGCTGGTCCTGTAGTTCATTTATAAATAAGTGCTGTACCATAATTTCCTTCATTGATTGGGGGTTTGGGGACCTTTGCAGTCCCACAGCCGGACCGGACGTCTTTCCAGCCTGAATAAACACTCCACTCCGTTATGAGAGCTTTGAGGCCTCACTGGGGTGGATTGACGCGGTTTCATCATTTGATCACTGTGATCCTGGCCTGCAGAGGGTCTTTTTGGCCCGCAAGCCCTTTTATCTGAATAAAATATATGCCTGAAGCCGGAAACACGGCAGCCGGCAGTTGGATTTTTTCACCCTTGAGGGTGGTCTTGAAGACCAACTGCCCCCGAAGGTTGTAGATTCTGAGATGGTTCTGAGCTTTGCCGTTTGAGCCTGCCAGTTCAATAGTCAGCTCAGCCCGTCCCCGCAAGGGATTGGGAGCCGCTTTCAAGCCTGGCGCGGGCAGCAGTTCATCGTTTGCTGAGGAGGGGATGATGACCAGGTCCTGAAATCCGGCCCATAACACTCTTCCTCCCCCCGCCACTTGAATCCAGTAGTAGGTCCGGTATTGAGAGGTGACTTCCAGGCCGGTCCTGGGGATCGAAAGCTCCACTTCCAGAGTCTCACCGAGGTTGAGGCCCTGGGTGAGCGGCAGAGCGTGAGTTATCCAGCGATCAAACACCCAGGTTTCCATCCCGTCCAGAATCACATGTTTAAACACTCCGGCACAGAGCACGCTTCCCGCCACCAGATCATACACTCCCGTGCCGTTCAGCAAGCTGGTCTGAGTGTTTTCAAAACTAAAGCGAAAATCCACGCTGTCACCGGAAAAGTTACTGGTCACCGCCCCCGCGCTGATAAAGCTTTTGTCTGTGATCAGATCAGCGCTGTCGGCCGTGAAATCGCTCGCGAAAGCCGCACTGAAACCAGGAATCCGACGCGTCCCTCCCAGCACGACCAGAGGCGTGGCGTTTGATCCATACCAACTGAAACGGGCCATCGCTCCTGGTGCGGAAAGAGAATCCGCCAGGACGGGATAATAGTCCAGAGGATGGACATTGCGGAATTGATCATCACCCAGGACTTGATCTTCCAGCGTGATGACCGTCGCGATGTGGGACAGGCGGATGAAGTTTTCGACAAGGTGGACCGGAGGAGTATCTATGAAGGTGTAGTAATATCTGTCGATGACATTGTTGCCAGGGACGTCCGAGGGCGGACCGCCACTCAGAGTTCCACGCAGGCGCATTTGCATCGCTTGTCCCGGTAAAGTGATCGCCTGGTCAAGATAAGCGGGTTGGCTGGCATCCCAGACAAAGTCTCCATAGGGAGCGATCCCTCCCGGGATTGGGATGATAAGAGTCTGGTTGGCATCCTGATCGGGAGTGAGCAGATTCAGTTGCAGGGACGCGGAATTCAAGGTCTGGCCGCTGTGATTGTGAATGCTGAAGCTGGGATACACTGTGGCCCCGGGTTCAATCTCTCCCTCCAGGGACAGGTCCATGAGGCGCAGATCGTTGACATCGATAAATTCGCCTTCCACGCCAAATAAGAGCTCTGCCGCAAAACCCGCGTTCGCAAAGCTCTGATAGTAGGGGGTTCCCATGCTGGTGTTGAGATAATAGCTCCGAGTACCCCCTCCCCGTGAGGCTGGTACGAAGCGATTGGCAAGATTGGTCTGATATTCCACCAGCAGCCAGACCAGTTGCACGGTAACCGGCTCTGGGAGCGTCAGCACCAGCTGATTGGTA
>JAGOIY010000190.1 GCA_017995405.1 Candidatus Cloacimonadota bacterium | reverse complement strand
AATGACTTCCACTCCATCTTTTTCACGGATGCCACGGAAAGCATTGGTAGAGATATAAAGTCGCAGTTTCTCAGTCACCTCGAGTATTCGCTGGTGAAGGATACCACCAACGTCCAGGCCTGGGACGTCTATTACGCCCTCTCGCTCACTTTGAGGGACAGGTTGATCGAGCGCTGGCTGCGCACCCAATACGAATATCGCAAGCAGGATGTGAAAAAGGTCTACTACCTCTCGATGGAGTTCCTGATCGGCCGCCTGTTGGGCAACACGCTGATCAATCTGGACGCCTACGACGGAGTTTACGACATGTTACGCCAGATGGGCCACAGCCTGGAAGACATCGTGGAAGAGGAACCGGATATGGGACTCGGCAACGGAGGTCTGGGCCGCCTGGCCGCCTGTTTTATGGATTCTCTGGCCACACAGGCTTATCCCGCTTACGGTTATGGCATCCGCTACGAGTTTGGCATCTTCAAGCAAAACATCGTGCAGGGCTACCAGGTGGAAGAGCCTGATCACTGGCTCAAGAAGGGTTGTCCCTGGGAAATCCAGCGTCCGGAGATCAGCTATCGGGTGCGTTTTGGCGGCCGGGTGCTGAGCGAAGAGCAGTCGGACGGCCGGGTTTTGCATCGCTGGGTGGATACCGAGGACGTGATGGCAGTGGCCTGGGACATCCCGATTCCAGGCTATAAAGTGGATAACGTCAACAACTTGCGCCTCTGGCAAGCCACCGCCACCGATGAATTTGACTTCGATTACTTCAACAGCGGCGATTATGTGAAGGCCGTGGAAAAGAAAAACATCAGCGAAAACATCTCCAAAGTGCTGTATCCCAACGACAACATGCACCTGGGCCGCATCCTGAGGCTGAAACAGGAATACTTCTTTGTGAGCGCCACCCTCCAGGATATCTTTGCCGCCTGGAAGCGTGATCACGACAGCTTTAGAGACCTTCCCCTCAAGATCGCCATCCAGCTCAACGACACCCATCCCGCCATCGCCATCCCGGAAATGCTGCGCATTCTCATCGACGAAGAACGGCTCAGTTGGGAAGACGCCTGGCAGATCACCCGGGGCGTGTTTTCCTATACCAACCACACCATCCTGCCGGAAGCCCTGGAGCGGTGGAGCGTCAAGCTCTTTGAAGAGCTGCTGCCGCGCCATCTGATGCTGATCTACCAGATCAACAACCAGGTGCTGGGAGAGATCACCCGTCTCTATCCTGGCAACATCGTCCGCATGCGCAACATGTCCATCATCGAGGAAGGGCCTGAAAAGAGCCTGCGCATGGCCCAGCTCTGTCTGCACGGCTCCCACACCGTCAATGGCGTGGCGCAACTGCACTCCAACATCATCAAAGAGCGTATCTTCCCGGATTTCTATGAGATGCGCCCCGAAATGTTTCAAAACAAGACCAACGGCATCACCCCCCGGCTGTGGCTGAGGGCTTCCAACCCCCAACTGGCCAGCCTCATCACCGAACACATTGGAGACAGCTGGGTGCGTGATCTGGACCACATCCGCGGCATCGAACAGTATGCCGACGACAAGGATTTTCTGGATGGATTCCTGGAAGTGAAGGGCATCAACAAGAAAAATCTGGCCCGGCACATCTATCGCGCCACCGGAATCAGAGTGCAGACCAACGCCCTCTTCGACGTCCAGATCAAGCGCCTCCATGAATACAAGCGCCAGCTCCTCAACGTGTTGGGCACCCTGGCCCGCTATTGGAGGATCAAGCATGAGCCCGGTGGAACTTACGTGCCCAGAGTGGTGATCTTTGCCGGGAAGGCCGCCCCCGGATATTTCATGGCCAAACGCCTCATCAAGCTGATCAACTCCATCGCCGACGTCATCAACAAGGACCCCGACGTCAAAGATCGCCTCAAGGTGGTGTTTCTGCCCAATTACACAGTTTCCCTGGCCGAAAAGATCATCCCCGCGGCCGATCTATCGGAACAGATTTCCACGGCCGGCTATGAAGCCAGCGGTACCGGCAATATGAAGTTTGCCCTCAACGGGGCCCTCACGATCGGTACCCTCGACGGCGCTACGGTTGAGATGGCCGAGGAGATCGGCGAGGAAAACATGCTCCTCTTTGGCCTCAAAGCCGGGGAAGTGAGCGCCCTCAAACAATCCGGCTACGATCCCTGGAAATACTACAATGAGGACCCGGTGCTCAAAGAGGTGATCGACAGCATCAGGGGTGACCTCTTCTGTCCCAACGAGCCCGGCATCTTTGTCTCCATCGCGCAGTCGCTGTTGGAAAACGGCGATCCCTATCTGATGCTGGCCGATTTTCAGAGCTACCTCGCCGCCTCGCAAAAGGCCGACGAGCTGTATGCGCAACCCAGAGAGTGGGCCCGCAAGGCTATCATCAATATCGCCCGATCCGGTAAGTTCTCTGCCGACAGAGCTATCCGCGAATACGCGGAAGATATCTGGAAGATCAGGCCGCTGCTGCTGGACCTGCACTGATACTGTGTGATCCATGAGTGAGTTTTGAACAATGAGAATATGAGAGAATGAGATTGGCAAACAATGAGATATGAGAACATGAGA
>JAGOIY010000189.1 GCA_017995405.1 Candidatus Cloacimonadota bacterium | reverse complement strand
GGCAAAGGAGAGGCATAGGTGGGGCATAGGTGGTGTAAAGGAGGCTAAGGGCAAAACATTGAAAAACTGTAAGATGCTTTTCGCGGATGGCACCCGCGGCAATCCTCCTCAGGGCAGCTTCAACAGCCCCAAAATCCTGGACCGGTACTCCTCAAAGGCCTTGCGGCCGTCTTTGGTGAGGCGCGCCAGGGTGCTGGGCTTGCGGTCCACGAATTTCTTGCTGATCTCCACATAGCCGCCTTGTTCCAGCTTTTGGAGGTGGACGGAGAGGTTGCCTCTGGTGAGGCCAGTATTACGCTGCAGAAATACGAAGTTAGCTTCTTCCACCACATAGAGATAGAGCATGATGTTGAGGCGGGCCGGCTCGTGAATGAGACGGTCGATGTCTTCCGCGCCGCTCTGGATGCTGATGATCTCTTCATTCATCTGGAATCACCGGATAATCCCGCAGGAATTTTCTAAGCTCAAAGATGCCAATGATCAGATTTAGCGCGCCAAAGGCCATCACTATGTAATACAAGGAATGCCGGGCTGGCTTGAAGATGAAAACTATCAGGATGATGATCAGCACCAATATGGCTGTGGTTGACCAGCGCTGCTCGCGTTTGGAAAAAATGACAAAGCCGATCAGGATAACAGGGATGGCCACGGCTATCGATATAGGGCCATAGACTTTAGCCCGGGATGGCAGCTCAAAGCCAAACCAGCCGTTGAACATCGCAGCTACACCCACTCCGACGATCAGGGCCAATCCGATTGCGAGAATCAGGGCTCGGGGCTTAACGTTATCGCGCACTTTGGCATAACCCACCCGGGGATAGGTGTAGCGTTTGCGCAGTCCTTCCACCAGGCCAGGAATGATGGGGATGAAGATCACAAAAGTGCTGGTGTTGCCGGCCAGAGCCAACAGCATGGCAATCACCATAAATACTCCCGCAGCTATTCGGGGTATGCCATCCCGGTATTTGATGTCCTGGGTGACCTGCTCGCGGGTTTTCTCGACCAGTTCGTCTTTCATTGTGCCTCCACGGGCTATAGACTTGTTTATGGTGCAAACATGTTTACTGAAGTCTGAGAGTCAAGATGTTTTTGATCGCTTTCTGGTCATAAGGGCCCTGGATTGTGGAAATCTTTCCACGTGCAGGCCGGGTCTGCCACGCTCCTTGAGACCATTGAATAATCGGTATCACTGGCTGAAGAGCTTGTGAAAAAACTGGCGAAGCCGGAGGTTGACATTACCCCGTTGGAGTTCAAGCGGCCACGATAAAAGCATGCAAGACAGCGAGTTTGCGGGCCGCTTGGACTTCAACCAGTACACCCGCGAGATAAATGTCTTCGATGTGCTGCACGTAAGTCCAAAGCCCCGTCAGGTATAGAGATAGACGCATAATCTATTTAGGGGCTTTGAACTCCAAGACGGTCAAGGTAGTTTTTTTTTCACAAGCTCTGAAGCCAGTGTTACGGTTATGTGCAACTGTCTTTCCTTGAGGTTTCCTCCAGATCAAAACAGCATAATGAAAAAGCGGAGACCTTCCGGTCTCCGCTGTAACGTCTCTAGGATGAAGGATATCTACTTGGCCAGCACCATCTTTCTCAACTGCTTGAACCTGGCTGTGTTCATGCGGTAGAAATACAAACCGCTGGCCGCCATATTGCCATAGCTGTCTTTGCCGTCCCAGATCAGTTTGTAAAATCCGGGTTGGCTGTGCTCGATGCTGAATTCGCGTACCTTCTGGCCCCGGGTGTTGAAGATCACGATCTCCACCTTCCCAGGCTCTGCGAGGGCGTAGCGGATCGTGGTGCTGGGGTTGAAGGGATTGGGATAAGCGCTCAGCAGTTCCGTGACCAGAGGCACTCCGGGACTGTTGTTTCCTCCCCCGTTGCTGTAGGCAATGCTGATGGGACCAAAGAAGGCATGGCTGCCGTCCATATCGAGGCTTTGCAGCCAGTAATACCAGGTGCCATCTTCCTGCAACTCAGCGTCTTCAAAGATATAGACCTGCTGTTGGGAAGTGTTGGTGGCCTCCACCAGGGTCTGCAGATCGATGGCGCTGTCCAGAGCGTCGCTGGAATTGCGGAAGATGTGATAACCCATGCAGTTATCCTCGGATTGGGTCACCCAGGTGAGCAGCACCTTGTTGTAAGCGTTGAGGGTGGCAGTGAAGGATGAAAGCTCCACCGGCAGGGTGTCGTCTCCGTTTTTGGGGAAGGCGGCATAGATGTCTCCCTCCGCTTTGGCGGCTGGGACTGTGAACCAAGCGGAAGCATCAGTCCATCCACCTGGGTTGGTCACGATGTTCCAGGCACCGCTGTCTCCCACTTTATAGGCCAGCGTGGTGGGAACGAAGCCCAGGCCGTGGGCGAAAGTGATGGTGCTGCCAGCCAGATCGACTCCGGTGATCACAAAATCCAGTCCGGCATCGTCATAGGGAGCGCCGATGCTGTCGTAGCCGGTGATTACGAGGACGTAGCCCTCGGTTTCTGTGATGCCGGTGATCTCGACAGACGTGTTGATCACATTGCTTTCCGGGTCTGTAACGGCAGGTGGATCCACTGTAACGCTGTTGTCGATCACCACCGC
>JAGOIY010000188.1 GCA_017995405.1 Candidatus Cloacimonadota bacterium | reverse complement strand
CGGCGACCGAACTGGCGCAATCTGGCGCGGTTACGATTGGAAAGCATGATGTTTTGATCTCCCTAAAAGTTGCATGGAAAAATAGAAGCCCAGGCCCATGAGCAGCGCGATCCCGATCCAGAGGATGGAGGCGGCGCTGAAGACAAGCAATTGATATACGAGCGTGGCCATAATCCAGGCCAGCAAGGTGAGATAGGCAAAAGAAAAGGCCATCCAGCGCCAGCCGTGTTCTTTAAAGAGCATCGCCAGAGCCGCCGCGCAGGGTGAATAGAGCAATACAAACACCAGATAGGCCAGCACGGCCGCGGTGGAGCCAAAGCCCGACAGCAGAGCGGTTTCGGCAGCCTCTTCGGTCCCGGAGCCCTGGTAGAGTCCCTGCAGGGTGCCCACAATGGCTTCCTTGGCAAACAGACCTGAAACCAGCGCCACTCCCGCCTGCCAGTTTTCACTCCTGATGCCCATGGGTGCCAGCAGTGGAGTGAGACCTTTTCCGGCCAGTTCCAGCACGCTGATTTTGCCTTCCGGGCTGGAAGCGCTGGGCAGAGTGATCACCTGCAGCAGATTCATCACCAGGATCACGGTCAAAATGGTCTTGCCGGCCCTCAGCACAAAGTCTTTGAGCCGGTGCCAGGTGTGCAGCATGATGCCATTGAAGGTGGGGAAGTGATAAGGCGGCAGTTCCATCACAAAATTGCCGGGTTGGGTTTTGAAGAGGGTCTTTTTGAGCATCAGGCCAAAGATCATTGCCATCAGCACCCCAAAGAAATAGAGGCCAAAAATCACCAGGTCCGCCCTGCGGGGAAAGAAAACCATGGCCAGATAGGTATAAACGGGCAGTTTGGCCCCGCAGCTCATGAAGGGAGAAAGCAGCGAGGCAAACACGCGGTCCCGCTTGCTTTCCAGAGTGCGGGTGGCCATGATGGCCGGAACGGTGCAGCCAAATCCTACCAACAGAGGGATGAAGGCTTTACCCGGCAACCCTATGCGGCGCATAAACTTATCCGCGATAAAGGCCGCCCTTGCCATGTAACCACTGTCCTCCAAAATGGAGAGCGAGGCAAAGATGAAGAAGATGGGGGGCACAAAAGTCCCGATCGTTACAATGCCTCCCCCCAGAGCATCCGAGAGCATAAAGACAAGCCCTTCTGGCAGACGCAGTGACCTCAGCAGGGCTCCCCACTGCTCCACAAGGAGCCAGGAAAGGCCACCGTCTATGAGGTCGATAATCGGTCCGCTGGCCCTGACTGCCAGCAGGAAAACCAGATACATCACAAAAAAGAAAAGCGGCAGTCCCAGCACCCCGCTGAGGGCGATCTTGTCCACCCGGTCGGAGTAGGTAAGCTTGTTTTCGCTGGCGCGGGTGATGACGTCTTTGGCCAGACCCCTGATGAAGCCGTAACGGTCATCGGCGATGAGGTTTGGCGATGCCTGGCCGCGGTGTTTTTCGATGGCCTTGATCTCTTTTTCCACCAGGAGGCGCAACTCGTCGTTCAGTTTCAGCTCGAGGGCGGAATCCTGTTCCAGGAGCTTGAGTGCCTGCCAGCGGAGCTGGGTTGGTTCCGTCTCGCTATCCATGGACCGGAGCTGTGGCACTATCCTGTCCAGAGCGGTTTCCACTACCTCGTCATAGTGGATAAGAGCGGGCTTGGGAGCATCTTGCAGAGTGCAGGCAATACTTTCAAGCAGGGCGTTGCTGTCGAAGCCGTGGTTCAGAGTGGCGGGTATAACCGGAATTCCCACATGCGAACTGAGGTGCTGGTCATCCACCCGGATGCCGTTGCGGGCTGTGATGTCGCACATCGAAAGCAGCATCAGCATGGGAGCGCCTAGTTCCATCAGTTGGACGCTGAGATAGAGGTTGCGCTCCAGATTGGAGCTATCCACGATGTTGATCACGAGGTCTGGCTTTTTATACAGGATAAAGTCCCGTGCCACCAGCTCATCGGGAGTCCCCCCCGACAGGGAATAGATGCCCGGGAGGTCGATCACTTCATAACGTTTGCCCTGATAGAGGTAGTAGCCCTGCTTGTGTTCTACGGTCACGCCGGGCCAGTTTCCCACCACCTGATGGCTTCCCGTGAGGGCGTTGAACAGGGTGGTTTTGCCCACGTTGGGGTTGCCGGCCAGGGCGATGACGGGGTTGTTTGTGCTCATGCTTTATTGACTCTCATTCTCAGATTGCCGGCACTTCCAGCAGAGCCCCTGAAGGTTGAGGTTATAGTCTTCCAGCTTGAAGTGCTGCTCTCTGGCCGCTGCTTCCAACTGGGGAAGAATAGCGCTCAAAGACGTCTCGGTCACGTTACCGCATTTGCGGCAGATCCAGTGCAAGTGTTTGGGGTGACCGAAGATATGCTCATATACGTCTTTGGCGGCAAAGCGTAGTGAATGCTGGATCAGCCCGGCCTCCATCATCAAGGGCAGGGTGCGGTAGATCGTGGCCCTGGAGACGTCTGAGCTCAGAATCCGCATCCGGTCATAGAGCTGCTCGGCGTTGAAATGCTCGTGCATGGCAAACACCGTGTTCAGAATCTGCCTGCGGGGCTTTGTCAGCCTCAGCCCGCGGGTAGCCAGATACTGGGTAAAGAGCTTTTCGTGATCTTGCATGGCTTTATCCTTAATGAGATTCAGTC
>JAGOIY010000058.1 GCA_017995405.1 Candidatus Cloacimonadota bacterium | reverse complement strand
AGCCGGAAACGCATCGTTGCCATAGGCTTGCTTGTGGAACCCGAAACGTCCGTGTTTCGGTGGGGTGGATTGTTTTTTGTGGAGACAAGCGATTGTTGTAAAGCCTGCAGCCCATTCCACAGGCGCCAATCGCGCCTCAGCAATCGGGGACCTTTGCTGTTCCATAAACATAGATGCCTTTGCTTTTCTCTGTGTTATATCGTGAAGCGTTACGCGTTAAGCGTTGCGGGCAAGCGACATACTGGAATGCGACGTTACAGAATTGACAAATCCTAAAAAACTCATCACTGTAACTCTCTCTGTTTCCTCCGTAGCTCTGTAGTGAAAAAAGAAATCCTCTGTAGCTCTATAGTTTAAACACTCGCCGGCTTGGAATCCGACGATACCTACAAGCAAGCGAGGACGTTTACCGCTCCATTTGAGAAATCCCGCGGCTCTGTCAGTTGCCCAGAATTCCCAACAGCACCCCTGCCGCGACGGCTGAACCTACCACACCCGCCACGTTGGGCGCCATGGCATGCATGATCAGATAGTTTGATTTATCGTATTGCTGGCCAACCATCTGAGAAACCCTTGCCGAAGCTGGGACTGCGGACACTCCGGCATTCCCGATCAGGGGATTGATCTTATCTTTGATAAAGAGGTTCATGATCTTGGCAAAGATCACTCCCGTGGCGGTGGCAACGCAGAAAGAGGCAGCCCCCAACAGGAAAATCTTGATGGAACTGGGTGTGAGAAAGGCATCTGCAGTGGTGCGGGCCCCCACCGTGAGCCCAATCAGGATGGTAACCACGTCGATCAGAACGCTGCGGGCTGAGCTGGCCAGGCGTTCCGTAACTCCGCTTTCTTTGAGCAGATTACCCAAAAACAACATCGCCAACAACACCACTGAGCCAGGCGCGATCAGGGCTGTGACCACAAATGCCACCAGGGGAAAGATGATTTTTTCGCGTTTGGACACTACCCGCAGGGGCTTCATCCTGATGAGGCGCTCCTTTGGGGTGGTAAGGAGTTTCATGATGGGCGGTTGGATCACAGGCACCAAAGACATGTAGGAATAGGCCGCCAGAGCGATGGGACCCACCAGGTGGGGTGCCAGTTTGGAAGCCAGATAGATGGATGTGGGGCCATCCGCGCCTCCGATAATGCCGATGGAGGCGGCTTCCAGGATATTGAACCCCAAGAGGATAGAACCCATAAAGGTGGCAAAGATGCCAAACTGAGCTGCCGCGCCCAAGAGAATCAACTTGGGATTGGCGATCAGGGTTCCAAAGTCCGTCATCGCTCCGATTCCCAAAAATATCAGGGAGGGATAGACGCCTTTGCTGACGCCAAAATAGAGGATGTTGAGCACACTGCCTGAATCCATCACTCCGAGGCCCTGTTCCGCCACTCCTGGTATGTTGCCGATCACGATGCCAAAACCAATCGGCACCAACAAAAGCGGTTCGAAACCTTTGGTGATCGCCAGCCAGATGAACACCAGACCGGCGATTATCATCAAGACGTTGCCCCAGCTGAAGTTTAGAAAGCCGGTGGTTTGGATAAACTGAACGAGTTCCTGCACCTTAAGCCTCCACCTCGATCAGCGGGTCGCCTTCCTGAACGCTGTCGCCTTTGCCCACGTGCACTTTGGAGACGCGGCCTTTGAGGGTGCTGTGGATCTCGGATTCCATCTTCATGGCTTCGAGGATCAAAACGGTGCTGTCTGTGTCGATCATATCTCCCGCCTTGACAAGTAGTTCTATCACCAGACCAGGTAAAGGGGCCCGCATAACATTGTCAGTGACTTGAGGAGGACAGGGCGCGGAAGCAGCATTGCCGTTTCGGGAGGGACGGGATGCGGGTTTTTCCTTCACCTGTTCGCCTTTGATGATCATCAGAAGGTCGCCTTCCTGAACGGGAGAACGCTCTTTGACGCTGATCTTGCCGATCACTCCATCGACGGGGGCCGCGATCTCGCTTTCCATCTTCATCGCTTCCAGGGTGATGATCGTCTGCCCCTTTGTGACCTTGTCTCCCTCTTTTACTTTGATAGAGGCGATCACGCCAGGGATGGGGGCTCTGAGCTCTCCGGTTCCGGCTTCGAATCCACTGGAAAAACTTGGTGCCAGCGGCACGGCCTTGTCCTGTGAGGCCAGTTTGGGGACCTGGTGGGGATTATCTTCTTCTATTAAAATCACATAATCGGTGCCGTTGATATTGATCTTGGCCTGGGTCTCGGTATATTCCATCACCCGGGCGTCAAATTTCACGCCGTTTATCCTGAGTTTATAGGTCTTCATTGGCTATCTCCTGGAGCGGAATAGTTCACGGTTGGGCATTTCCAGCACCTGGCTGGCCCGCCATTGATTGGTGGGAGTGCGTTTAAAAGTGAGCAGGAGCCTGCGGCGCTCCTGAATACCGGTTTCGTAAAGGTGCAGAGCTGTGATGGCGGCGGCTACTACGTTGGGATCGATTTGATGATGCCCCGAAACGAGCTTTCCGGAGCGGTCGATCACCAGATGGCGGTCTTCCATTTTGGGCTTTTTGTTCACATGCATCAGCTGGCCGATGATGATACTGGTAACCAGCAGGGCGGTAAACACAATCAGCATGCCCACCAGGGTCACGGATATACTGTAGGGCAGGGTGGCTTTGTCAAACTCCGTTGCCAGGCTGTCCATACGGGCGGGATCCAGTTCCAGGGCCTGGAGCGAAAAGCCATCCTTAGCACGCTCCAAAGAAGCAATTCCGACCAGGTTGCGCAGCTTTTTGATGGGGATGTTTTTGAGGGACGCCAGCTCCGCCAGGGTGGTGAGCTCCGTGAAGCCGTATATACTGAACTGCTTGGCCAGCAGAGCTTTATAAGGAGTGATCCCCAGCTTGCGCAGATTCATTTTATCCAGGACCTTGTTGGCCGGCTCCAGGCCAAGGTAGCTCTTCCAGCGATCCAGGTCCTTGATTTCCAATAGCTTTGCCACTTCGTCCAGCTGGTCCGTCTCGCTGAATCCGAATTCGGACCGCACTTCCAGTTCGCGCTGTTTTACCAGACTGTCCGACGCGGCGGCAATGCTGCTTTGAAGCTCCAGACCTCCGGATTCCTGGGCTTGGGCCTGCAAGCCAGTCACCATCAGCAGAGGCACTAGAAGAATAAGTAAGTATCGTGACATCTGAGATCTCGTATTAGAGCGGGATGTTGCCATGTTTGCGAGGCGGAATGCTGTCCTTCTTATTGGCCAGCATCTCCAGGGCCCTGATCAGACGAAATCTGGTGCGGGCCGGCTCGATGATGTCATCCACATAGCCACGTTCAGCGGCGTTATAAGGATTGGCAAATTTCTCGCGGTATTCCTCTTCACGTTCGAGGAGGGCCTTTTTGGGGTCTTCTGATGCCTTGGCTTCCTTGCGGAAGATCACTTCTACCGCGCCTTTGGGACCCATCACAGCTATTTCCGCGGAAGGCCAGGCATACACAAGATCGGCTCTCATGTGGCGGCTGTTCATCACGCAATAGGCACCGCCATAAGCTTTTCTGAGGATCACGGTGATCTTGGGGACGGTGGCTTCCGCGAAGGCGTAGAGCAGCTTGGCACCGTTGCGGATGATGCCGTTGTGCTCCTGATTGGTGCCGGGCAGGAATCCCGGAACGTCTTCCAGCACGATGATAGGGATGTTGAAAGCGTCGCAGAACCTCACAAAGCGCGCTCCTTTGATAGAAGCGTCGATGTCCAGGACGCCGGCCAGCACTTTGGGCTGATTGGCCACGATGCCCACCGGATGACCGTTCATCCTGCAAAATCCCACTACGATGTTCTGGGCAAAGTTGCTCATCACCTGCATAAATTCGCCTTCGTCGGCAATTTCGTTGATCACGTCCAGAATATCATAGGGTTTGTTGGGATTTTCCGGTATGATCTGGTCCAGAGCGTCACAACTGCGATTGACGGGATCGTGGCTGGGGTGATAGGGAGGATCTTCCATGTTGTTGGAGGGCAGATAACTGAGCAGTTTCTTGATCAGCATGAGGGCCTCTTCCTCTCCGGCAGCGATGAAATGGGCCACACCGCTCTTACTGGAATGCACGCCGGCACCACCGAGGTCTTCGGTGGTCACAGTTTCGTTGAGCACCGTCTTCACCACCTTGGGGCCCGTCACAAACATGTAGCTGTTATCCTTTTCCATGATCACAAAGTCTGTAATGGCAGGAGAATAGACCGCTCCACCCGCGCAGGGGCCCAGGATGGCTGAGATCTGCGGGATCACTCCGCTGGCCATCACGTTGCGCCAAAAGATCTCCGCGTAGCCTGCCAGGGCGTCCACTCCCTCCTGAATTCTGGCCCCACCGCTATCGTTGAGGCCAATGAGCGGACAACCGTTTTTGAGGGCCATGTCCATGATTTTGCAGATCTTTTCCGCGTAGGTTTTGGAAAGCGAGCCGCCAAAGACGGTGAAATCCTGAGCGAAGACATACACCACCCGCTCATTGATGGTGGCGGTACCGGTGACGACGCCATCTCCGGAATAGACGTATTGGTCCATCCCAAAGTTGGTGCAGCGGTGGGTCACGAAGAGATCGAACTCCTCAAAGCTGTCGGGATCCACCAACAGGTTTATACGCTCCCGGGCAGTCAGTTTGCCCTTATCGTGCTGTTCCTCGATGCGCTTTTCGCCACCGCCCAGCATGGCGGTGTCCCGTTTGGAGCGCAATTTCAGGATCGGCTTCGGTATCTGCAGCATCTCGTCCTCTCATTTCAATTGTCTGGCCATTTGGAGGCCATTATTTATACTGGGCTTTTTTCGTAAAGCTTTTTTAACGAGATTATGCCATCATCCTTGTGATGAAAGTGATAAGGAGATTTCGTCAAGTTTTGGGATTTGAAATAATTCTTGACGGGAAAGCGATAGGCCAGTTATTTAGTCCGCAAGTGGATATATAGCGGTATAAAGAGGTTAGGCACTTGCTAAACGATCAATGCTTTCTTTTGTGCGACAAGTCCTGTTCGGCTCGGTTATCATCTTTTGGAGTGGCGAAAACGACTCCACGAAGAGCCTCACCCCCCCCTTCAGTCTTTCTAAAGCCCGGTTTCCAGTCCGCCGTCAGCCATGCCGGGGACGATTTCAGAACCGCGCCGAGACTGGCCAGCAAGGCTAACCACATATGTAAAGCACTATTCCTGATGATGTTCGCTCTCTTACCCATCCTGCTGGCCGGGCAGCAAATCATCTGTGGAAAGATATCCTATAGCGACAACCTGTATGAGTTTAGCTTTTCGACGGCTACTCCGGAGTTCGAACCCAGCCACCGCTACGACGTGTTTATCTTTGCCAAAGTGGGCGACGAGGGATGGTTCAAGCTCAAAACGATCGGAGGGGATTTTGAGAATGTGCAGGCTGGCAAGACAGGTCATCTCATCATCTGGGAACCATACTTTCAGGGGAGACAGAAGGCCAATTACAGCTTCTCGATCTTCGCTGTCGACCGCGCCATGCTTGAAGCCTGTACTCCCAGATACTCATATGAGGCTGTAGAGGGCCTGGGAACAGTGCAGCTGAAATCCAACATCAGCAACTCCAGCTTCCAGATCGGCCAGAAGAAATTCAGCAAGCCAGGACCAGTGATCCTCCCCAATGGCAAATACAGGATCAAAGCTCTGTATCAGGGTTTTAAAGACCAGGAGCAGATCGTAACCGTAGTTAAGGACTCGTCCGTGTCTTTCGATGCGGTGTTTCCCATCGGATATATTCTCTTGGAAACCAACGAGCCCAAAGGAAAATTCACCGCCGGCAACATAACCTTAAGGCCTGGCAAATCCGTGGCGGTGTCACCCAATGAGTATTTCATCAAGGCCACCCTGCCGGGCTGCGAGGATAAAACTGAGTATGTAAAAGTGGGATACGGCGCAACGGCCAAAGTGAGAATAGATTTTTGGGATTATGACAACACCAAGTATCTGAATCGGATGGCAGGTTTTTATCGTTCTATCTCCAACATGGTAAACGAAATCAGGGTAACAAGATGCGATTCAGGCCCGGAAAGCGTGAGCCCCGTGATGAAATACTCACTGGCCGGCATCACGTACGCAATCACCCCTTCCAGGAGTTCCAATGCCTTCAAGAAGGGGCGCGCCTTTATCTACTTTGGTATGGGTATTGCCGACGATCTCGGCTTTTTGGTAGCCAAAGTGGATGAGAAACCCGTCATCAGGTTTGCGGCGGATTGGGTATCTCTCCAGACCGGCCTTGCCCAATCGTTGGTAAACAGCAACTTCTATTGGCGGATGGATGCCAAAGCCTCCTTTAGCACTCAAGCCAGGATTCACTCCTCCATTGATGACAGCTTCGGTCGCAAGCTTGTCTATGTCACCGATTTTGAAGAGTCCCGTACAGATGGGGGATTAGAGAGAGAAGTTTCGGACGGAATGATGCAATGGTCTGGAGAGGCTACTTTTTCCATTGGCATCAGGCTGTTTAAGGCCCGCTACTTATCTTTTTATGGAGGGGTCAGATTCAACTCGGCCAAAGACGGAAACTGGTATCTGAAGTCTGAGGTTGAGCAATGGCAAGCCTTCAATATGAACAACGAACCCAATGAGAGTAGTTATCACGACCTGCCAGACCAAAATTTCCTACAGGGGACCAGTTCGCTGATCTTTGGTGTAAAATTCAACTTCCGGGACGGACCGGGGTCGCCCTTCAAATGATGACAAGGAGGTCTCATGCGTAAGCTGTTTACTGTAATCGCGATATTCTTGCTGTTAAGCGAGGCGATCTGCGGGGAGGACACTTCAGCCAGAATCAGGGCCTTGCAAAAGCTTCTGGAGTACAAGACAGACACTTCCACCCTGGTCGAGGAACGTGAAAGTCTGATCCGGGCCGCCAGTATTATATCCCCCCGGGGCGAGTATGAATCCAGTGAAATGTATCAAAGAAGGGTGAACGCCGCCCAGCAAAAGATCAACCAGATTCAAGCCGAATACGCGACCAAAATCAGTGACTACGAGCAACTGGCCAATCAAAGAAGACAGCAAATCAAAAACCAGATAGACGAGCTGCTGATGAAGACCCAGGAGACTTTTAATACCACGTTGTTTCGCTTTCTGACCTATGATCCCGATAACCAGGTGCTGCCCTTGTATATCAGCGAAATCAACCAGACGATCAGCGCTCAGGTCCCTCTGGCCAGAGCGGAATATGTAAAGACCAACGCCACAAAGTACTCTCTGCAGGCCACCCGCCAGTTGAATGAGCAGCTGCAATGGTCTTACAACAACTGGTTTTTGGTGGGCGAGGGTGAACGCTACGTGGTGGGGACACACCAGGGAAGGGATAATTACGCTGCTTCCAAGACCAACTACATGCCCCCGGACCTGAAGGCAAGCGCTGTGCTGATAGAGCCTTCGGGCAACAAAATCCTCGATGCCGAAGAAGCCGGAGCGATCGAAGTCACGATCAAAAACGAAGGACTGGGGAGCGCCTACGCTGTCGATATGAGAGTTTCGGCCAACATGATGGAAGGCATCGTCTTTGATCAGAGCCTCTATTTTGGAGAGATTGGCAGTGGACAGACCGCAACCCAGAGGATCGCGCTGAGTGCTTTGTCAGACGTCCAGGACAGGCAACAGAGCCTCACTCTCAGCTTCACCGAAATGTATCAATTCCCCCCTGACCAGATCAATCTGTCTTTCAAAACCAAGGCGATCAAGATGCCCAATCTTGTTCTGGCGGACAAAGGGATCAGCGATGACGGCAAAATCACTCCCGGTGCCATTTCAGAGGTGAGATTGAGGATTCAAAACACTGGCCAGGGAACTGCCAGAAATGCCTACCTGGAAATCAAGTCTGGCGATGTGGTCCATTTGCTTGATACGCCAGTCCGGATGGAGCTTGGTGATCTGGAACCGGGACGTTACAAAGATGTAGATATCAAGTTCGCGGTCGCCAAAACCGCCACAGACTTGCCATTGTCGATCAGAATCGCGGAAGAGCGGGAGCGGTTCAGCACCGATTTCATCCCGTTGGACCTCAAGCTCAATCAGAGGCAGAAGACCACTCAGGATATTGTGGTGCAGGGCAACGATCGCGAGACCGGCTCGGTGAGTGTGTCGCAGGGGCTTTCAGTCGACATTGAAAGCAATATCCCCAAAGGCAAAGCCAAATCCGATGCCTACGCGGTGATCATCGGGATCGAAAACTATCAGAATCTGCCCCCCGCCCCACACGCGGTCCGGGACGCGGAATGGGTCAAAGAGTATTTTCAGCAGTCACTTGGCATCCCGCCCACCAATATCCTGACCTACACAAACGACAAAGCCACCATGTCCCAGTTTATCAAGCTCTTTGAGGGAGGCTACATTTCCAGGCTGATCCAACAGAAAAAAGCTGACCTCTATGTCTATTTCTCCGGGCATGGTTCACCCCCTCCTCCCAATCAGGACAAGCCGTTTCTGGCCGCCTGGGATTCGGACTTCGCGTCGATAGAATACACCTGTTATCCGGTCGAAAAGGTCTATAACGCCCTCAACGAACTTAAGACCAGCAACGTGACGGTCTTTCTGGATGCCTGCTTTTCCGGCATCAGCAAAGACAGCAAGCCCCTCAAATCCGGAAAGCCGGTCTATGTCTCACCAGCCAGCGAAATGAATATCGGAAAGATCACTCTCTTCACCGCTGGAGAATTTGACCAGATAGCCCATATTTATAACGACAAGAAACACAGTGTGTTCACCTATCACCTCCTGAAGGGGATTCACAACCGGGCAGCCGACTTCAATAAAGATGGCAAAATCACCATAGCAGAGTTTAAGAAGTATCTGAGCGAGGAAGTACCCAAGCTTTCCATGCAACTGGAGAACGAGCTTCAAAACCCACAGATCTATACCGCCGATCTGAACAGAGTGCTGATAGAGTACAAATAGCAGCCGGTCCGTGAGTGGTAAAAAGATCTGGCTTCGCGAGCCATATCTCAGGTCCCTGATTGGTGCCGATTGCCAAAGCCATTCAAAACATTAGACTATCTATAAGTCTGCCTTTCGGCAGGCGAATTATTCAAGCTGGAGGTAAGCATGCTCAACGATCTGGAAATCGCCAGACAGGTGCAGCTCAAGAACATAGACGAGATCGCGGCCGGCCTGGGCCTGGAATCTCAAGATATTGATCATTATGGAGAATTTAAAGCCAAGATCCGTTATTCCACGCTTTCCAAGCTGGAAAACAATCCCTATGGCAAGTTGATCCTGGTTTCAGCCATCACACCCACTCCGGCCGGAGAGGGCAAAACCACTGTGTCGATAGGCTTGTCGCAAGCGCTCAATCAACTGGGCAGAAAGTCCATAGTCGCAATCCGCGAACCCTCTCTGGGACCGGTGTTTGGCATCAAAGGCGGCGCTGCGGGTGGGGGATGGAGTCAGGTGCTGCCCATGGAAGATATCAACCTCCATTTCACCGGGGATTTTCATGCCGTGACGACTGCCAACAACACCCTGGCCGCGCTTTTGGACAACCATATCTATTATGACAACGAGCTCAACATCGATCCCCGCCGGCTCACCTGGAAACGGGTGCTGGACGTCAACGACCGCATGCTCCGCAAGATCGTGATCGGCTTGGGAGGCAGCAAACAAGGCTTCCCCCGCGAAGATGGATTTGACATCACCCCCGCCAGCGAGATCATGGCTATCCTCTGCCTTTCCAACAACATGGACGAACTCAAAGAACGCATCGGCAAGATCATTGTGGGCTTCACCTATCACGGCGAGCCGGTGTTTGTCCACCAGCTTGGTTATGAGGGAGCGATCGCCGCTCTTTTAAAGGACGCCCTTAAGCCCAACATCGTTCAGACCACGGAAAACACTCCCGCCTTTGTGCACGGAGGCCCTTTTGCCAATATCGCCCAGGGTGCCAACAGCATTCTGGCCACCAAGACAGCCCTGCGGCTCAGCGATTATGTGGTCACGGAAGCGGGTTTCGGTTTCGACCTGGGAGCAGAGAAATTCTTTGATCTGGTATGCAAGTATGGCAAGTTCTGCACCGATGCAGTGGTCCTGGTGGCCACCGTGAGAGCGCTCAAAATGCATGGCGGTGCCAAGCTCAAGGAAATCTCGCAGCCCAATCCCGCTGCCGTAACCGAAGGCCTGGCAAACCTCGGAAAGCATCTGGAAAATATCCACAAATTTGGCATGAAATCCATCGTTGCCATCAATCGCTTCCCCACAGACACGGATGAAGAACTGCAGATCGTGAGTGATTACGTGCAAGCCAACGGTTTTGAGGCCTCCGTGGTGGAATATCACGCCAAGGGCGGCAAGGGAGGTTTGCAACTGGCTGAAAAAGTGGTGGATATGGTGGGAAAAGACATCTGCCAGTACCGGGGCCTCTATGACTGGGCCAGCCCCGTCGAGGACAAGATTTATACCGTCGCCTCCGAAATCTATGGAGCGCAGAAGGTTGACTATACTTCAGACGCCAAAGCGGACATCAAGAAGATCAACAAATACGGCTTTGACAAGCTGCCCATCTGCATCGCCAAGACCCAGAAATCGCTCTCGGACAATCCCGACCTGATTGGCCGGCCTAAAGACTTCCTGGTCACAGTCCGGGAAGTGGTGATCGCCAATGGGGCTGGCTTCCTGATCCCCATCACCGGTGAAATCATGAGGATGCCGGGCCTGCCCAAAAAGCCCTCCGCTGAGATGATAGACGTGGAGCACGACGGCAATATCAGTGGATTGTTTTAGGGAGTTGTCCAAAAGCGTTCCCGCTTGACATTATTGGCTGCTTGAAAAACCTGCCCACAGTCGAGTGTGGTTTCCTGCGGATTACACAGATTATACCGCTGATTTCGCAGATTGTACTGAGCTTGGCGCGACAGCGAGCGCCGGTACTTCTAAACTTGATCAAAATCCGCGAATTCTGCGCCAGAATTCGCGAGATCTGCGGGAAACATATTAGATCGGCAAAATCAAGTAATGAGGAAAGATGTTCAAGCGTTTCAGCACCAGAGATCTGATCGTGATCTCCACTCTGGCGGCCATTGGCATAGCCATCAAACCACTCGTGGGCCCGCTTTTCAAGATGATCTCCACCCCTTTAGCGATTCCGGGAGGTTCCCTGGCCGGAGGCTTTTACATGTTGTGGCTGAGTCTGGCTGTGTTTATGGTGGGCAAAACGGGAACCGGTACCCTTTTTGGAGTGGTGCAGGCCCTCATCGTCATGGTGGCAGGCCTGCAGGGCAATCAGGGAGCACTGAGCCTGATTTCGTATCCTCTGCCCGGGATCGTGGCCGACCTGTTGTATCTGCTTTTCAAAGATGGAGATAAGATCATCAGCCACGTCCTGATCTGCGCGGTCGCCAATCTGGCCGGAGCGCTGCTGGTGGCCGTTCTGCTCTTCCATCATCCTCTGGCTCTTGTTTTCACCATTGGCGGCCTGGCTTTGCTTTCCGGAGCGGTAGGAGGCCTGGTCAGCAAAGGGCTCTATGCGCAATTAAAGAAATACGGAATGATAACATGAAAACACTGCTTGCGATCCTGTCACTGATGACTTTTATCAATCTGACCGCCCTCACAGTGACTGATATCACCGGCCTGAGCAAGGAATATGACATCAATGCTCTGGCCAGTCTGCCAAGGTTGGAGTTGAATGCCTCCAGCGAAAAAGAGGGCAAGATCAAGGAACACAGCTTTTGCGGCATCCGCTTTGACCAGTGGCTCTATGAGCAGGGTTTTCAGAGCTTTGGCAAGATCCGCTTCGAATCCGGAGACCGCTATCGCGTCAGCCTCACCAAGGCCGAGATGGACAGCCTGGAATGCTGGCTGGTCTTCGCTTCCGGAGGCAAGGAATACGAGCCGGGCAGTTCCCGACTGGTGTTTCCGGCCCTGAGAGAAATGACCTGGATCAAAGACGTGGAACGCGTCATCCTGGA
>JAGOIY010000057.1:6102-11984 GCA_017995405.1 Candidatus Cloacimonadota bacterium | reverse complement strand
CGCGGATAATTCTCTTGACTTCCAGCCCCCTTCCTGAAAGCATGAGCCCATTATGTGTGGAATCGCTGGAATCATCTCATTGGACAAGCAACGTGGCTTCTCTGCCGGGCTGTTGCGGCAGATGTGCAGCCTGATCCGGCATCGCGGTCCGGACGACGAGGGCTATCTCTGCGCTTCAAGTCTGGATGGCGCTTTACAAGGCTTTGGCGGCTTCGATTCCACTGAGGCGGTCAAGGCCAGATATCCCCTCCTGCCGGAAGGCTCTCAGCTCAGGATGGGCCTGGGGTTCCGCCGTCTGGCCATCGTCGATCTCAGCGCAGCGGGCCATCAGCCCATGAGCGATCCCGCCAGCGGTCTCCACATCGTCTTCAACGGCGAAATCTACAACTACAAAGAGCTGCGGACGGAGCTTGAGGACCTCGGCTATCACTTTGACAGCCATAGCGATACGGAAGTGATCCTCAAAAGCTACGCCGCCTGGGGAAAGGGCTGTCAATCCAGATTCAACGGCATCTGGGCCTTCGCCATCTGGGACCAGCACGCCCGGGAGCTCTTCTGCAGCCGCGACCGCTTTGGCGTCAAACCCTTTTACTTCCTCTCTCAGAACGGCCTCTTCGCCTTTGGCAGCGAGATCAAACAACTGCTGCCCCTACTGAAAACCAGGACTCTCAACCTCAGCCTGCTAAGACGCCTGATGAAAATCAATGCCATGCTCAACTACCGAGACGAGACGATCTGGCAGGAAATCCGCTGCCTGGAGCCGGGGCAGTATCTCACCCTGAAAGACGGAGCCGTCCACAAAGACTGGCACTACCAGCTTGATCCCCAAGGCTTTGAGACCTCCAGGCTCAGCTTCACAGAGGCCACCGAGGCCTATCGCGAGCTCTTTCTGGATAGCCTCAAACTGCAGACCAGAGCGGATGTGGAAGTGGGCTCCTGCCTCAGCGGCGGCCTCGATTCCTCCGCCATCGTCTGCGGCATGGCACCCCTCAAAGACCTGCCCACCCAGACCTTTTCCGCCTACTTTGGCAGCGATCCCGCCCTCGATGAACGCCGCTGGATCGACCTGGTGGTGAAGCAGAGCGGCAGCGTGGCCCATTACATCTCCCCCACCCCTGAGGAAGCCTGGCAGGCTTTGTATGAGGGCACCTGGAACAACGATCTGCCCCTGGGAGCAGGCTGTCCCGCTCAGGACGCCGTGATGAAACTCGCATCCCAGACGGGCATCAGAGTGCTGCTGGACGGACAGGGATCTGACGAACTGACAGGCGGTTACCGTCATGCCCAGTACCGTTTTATGGCAGATCTGCTGCGGCGAGGAAAGCTGAGCGGTCTCAGCAGTTCACTCAAAGCCCACTCCGCCTCCAAATCCGCCCTCGAGACCGCCTCGATCCTCGTTAAAACCGGCATGAGCGCTCTTGTGCCCGAATCCCTGCTCTATCGTTTGGAGCTCAAGTATCTGAGGTTTGAGCCCTTTAACCGCGGCTTTTTGAAGCAAATCGGCAAGACTGATCTGCATCAGATACAAGATATTAAAGGCAGCAGGTTAAACTCTTTTCTCTATAATATGATCTATAGCACTTCACTGCAGACGCTTCTGCATTATGAAGACCGGATGGCGATGCGTCACTCCGTCGAGAGCCGGGTGCCTTTTTTGGATCATCGCCTTGTGGAGCTTGCTTTTAGCCTGCCTTCCAGCTACAAGATCGATCCTCCCGGCGGCAAACGCATTCACAGAGCGGCGATCGGCCCGCTGGTCCCCCAAGAGATTTTTGACCGCCGCGATAAATCCATCTTCGGCACGCCTTTTCACCGTGATTGGATGCGAGGCCCGCTGAGAGGTGAAATCGACGCGCTGCTGGCATCCAAAGCATTCCGCTCCAGAGGTTTATGGGACCTTCCCCAGATCATGAAACAGTGGCATGGCTATCTGGACGGCAAAACCACTCAGGCTGAGATGATCTTCAACGTCGTGGCGCTGGAGCTGTGGTTCCGCCACTTTCTACCCGATGAAGCGATATTTTGAGGTAACAAAATGAAAAATATTCCCCTCCTTACGACCCTGCTGCTCATCCTGCTCTCTGTGAGCGGATGCAGGCTGTTCAAGCAACCCACCCTGGAAAAGATCCACGACGTCAAAATCCTCAAGCTGGGGGTAGACAAGATCGAGATGGAGCTTTCACTCAGCATCCACAATCCCAACTGCTACAAGCTCAAACTGGATAAGCTGAATGTGGACCTGCTCAGCAAAGACCGCGTCAAGATAGGCTCCGCCGCCCTGCAGAAGACGGTGGTGATCCCCAAACGCAAGTCCAACGCGCTCTATTTCAAGGTTTCGCTGGATACGCGCCCCACCGCCAGGATGATCAGCCTGTCCAATCAGAGCGTCTATTTCTATATCTCCGGCAAGGGCAACGGCAAAGTGCTGGGCTTTGGCAAACGCTTTGAATTTGAAGAGCCTTACGAGCTGGACCTGAAAAAATATCTGGAAGAGCTGATCCCTCGCTTCGAGGCGGGCGGAGAGAATATCTTCAAGCTTAAACGCAGCTATGTCAAAGAGATGGGGCTCACGCAAGCGGAACTGGCAGTGGAATTTATCCTGATGAATCCCTTCGGACTGGGCTTCAACCTCAAAGGTTTTCCCGCCGAAGTCTGGCTGGGAGACACCAAAGTGGGCAATGGCAACCTGGCTTCGCAGCTGCGCTTCGATGAAAACATCCACTCCAAAGACGGGGCTATGATCTTTAAGATATCCAATTTCAAGGCTTTATGGTCTGCCGTCAAAGGCGTGGTCAAGGGCGAAATCCCCTACACCGTCAAAGGCACCGTGATCATAGACGCCTTCGGCATGGAAATCCGCAAACCCTATCAATACAGCGGAACCGTGCCGGTGAACCTGAGCGAGTTTATCCTCAATAAGCTGCAGTAGGCGCGTGTCGTAGCGTCGGACTCCAATCCGGCGAGTGATATAACTACTTAAAACACAGAGAAAAGCAGAGGTCTTTCAGAGAAAAGCAGAGGGTTTGTGTGAATAATATCGTTGTCATGCTGGGAGTCACGCACCGATTTAGAAATCGACGATACGAATAACAAACCTCTGCTTTTCTCTGTGTTTTATGTATTTACAAGTTTTGGAAATCTACGCTACATACAAAAAGGGGACCCCATACCGAGGTCCCGCTTATCATCTATCTGCGTTTCAAGCAGTTCAGGCGTTCTGGCCCAGTTCCATCCCACGTTTGATGGCGCTGAGGTTTTGCTCCAGCAGGCCTGGATCTTTGGCTTTGAGAAAGGCGGTAAGGTCCGCTTCCATGGTCTCATATTTGATGATGCCGGTCTTGCCGATCACGATGCCGATGGCCAGCATATTCAGCACCCGCATGGAACCAATCTCGATGGAGATGTCGTTCATGGGGGCCGCTATGATGTTGATATCGGTGCGTTTGCAGCCATGAGGGCACATATTGGTGTTGATAATCAAGAGTCCGCCGGGACGGATAGAGGGGGCGAACTTATCGATAGAGGGCTGATTGAGGGCCACCAACACATCGGGATAACTCACGATGGGAGAGGCAATTGGCTCATCCGCAACCACGGCGGCCACGTTGGCGGTCCCACCCCGCATTTCGGGTCCGTAGGACGGTAGCCAGGAGACGTGTTTCCCTTCTTTCATCCCTGCCTGAGCGATGAACTTACCGATGGTCAGGACACCCTGACCGCCAAATCCGGCACAGATAATCTCAGTCTTCATGATTCCACTCCCTCGCCTTTGTCTCTGAAGCAGCCGGGCTTGAAGAAAGGCAGCATGTTTTCTTTGGCCCACTCGCGGGATTTGATGGGATCGAGGCCCCAGTTGGTGGGGCAGGTGCTGATGAACTCCACAAAGGTGAAGCCGCGGCCTTCTTTGTTATATTGGATGGCCTTGTTCACGGCTTTTTTGGCTTTGATGATGTCGGCCGGTGAGAGCAGCGACACTCTCTCGATATAGTAGGGCGCCACCAGGGAAGAGAGCAGTTCGCAGACCCGAATGGGAAATCCTATATCATCCGTCTTGCGGCCATAGGGACTGGTGGTGGTTTTCATTTCAGGCAGAGTGGTGGGGGCCATCTGACCTCCCGTCATGCCATAGATGGCGTTGTTGACAAAGAACACGGAGATGTGTTCGCCCCGGTTTGCGGCATGGATAATCTCGGCGGTACCGATGGCAGCGAGATCTCCATCACCCTGATAGGTAAAGACATGCATATCCGGACGGGCGCGTTTCATGCCGGTGGCGACAGCGGGAGCACGGCCATGAGCAGCCTGGGCCATGTCAAAATTGAAGAATTTATAGGCAAAGACGGAACATCCCACAGGGGCTACACCCGTCATCTTGTTGATCAATCCAAACTCGTCCACGGCTTCCGCGATGAGGCGATGCGCCACACCGTGCAGACAGCCGGGACAGTAGGTGAAGGGGGTCTGGGTGAACGATTGAGGTCTTGTCGCGATAACTTCCATTACTTCCTCCCTTAGAAACAGGCTTCCAGTTTTGCTTTGATCTCAGCGGGGGTGAAGACGATGCCTCCCACCTTGCCCCAGAAATCGACCGGCACCTTACCGTTGACAGCCAGCTTGACATCTTCCAGCATCTGGCCGGTATTGAGCTCAAACACATAGACCTTCTTCACTTTGGGGCCGATAGCTTTGGCAATCTCCGCGTAAGGGAAAGGCCACACGGTGATGGGACGGATCAACCCGATGCTGTGACCTTCGGCATTGAGCTCATCCACCGCGGAACGGACCACGCGGGAAGCGGTGCCAAACGCCACTACCAGGATCTCGTTGTCGTCCTTGACTTTGTGGGTCTCATAACGCACTTCGTTGGCGATAATCACGTCATACTTCTTGTAAAGATCGTTCACGTGCTTTTCCAGCACCAGAGGATCGATCTCGAGGGAGTTGATCTCATGATGATGCTTGGCGTCGCCGTCCTGATTGGGACAGATGCACCAGTCTTCATGCTGATGCCCCAGCTCCTCGATCTCGGCATCCGTCTTGGGGGCCTTAAACTCCACTGGTTCCATCATCTGGCCCAGCATGCCGTCCGCGAGGATCATGACAGGATTGCGGTATTTGTCCGCCAGATCGAAGGCATCGGAAGCCATATCGGCAAATTCCTGCACGGAACTGGGGGCCAGCACGATGCAGTGATAATCGCCGTGACCGCCGCCTTTGGTGGCCTGAAAATAATCAGCCTGGGCGGGTTGGATGTCTCCGAGGCCGGGACCGCCACGCTGGACGTTCACAATCACGCATGGCAGTTCCGCTCCGGCGATGTAGGAAATCCCTTCCATCTTGAGTGAGATGCCGGGAGAAGAGGATGAGGTCATCACTCTTTTTCCACAGCCAGCGGCACCGTAAACCATATTGATGGCAGCCACTTCGCTCTCGGCTTGCAGGAAGGTGCCCTTCACGGTGGGCATCATTTTGGCCATGTACTCGATCAATTCGCTCTGGGGGGTGATGGGGTAGGCGAAATAAAGCCGGCAGCCTGCGTTGATGGCAGCTTTGGCCACCGCTTCGTTTCCTTTCATCAATACTTTACTCATGTTTCCCTCACTTCTCGATCGTAATGGCTACGTCCGGACAGGTGTTGTAGCACATCTTACAGGCTATACACGCTTCCTGATTGAAACATTCGGCATAGTGGTAACCCTTGGCATTGATGTTTTCCGAGAAGCGGATAATCTTCTTCGGACAAGCTGCAATGCAGAGCCCACAACCTTTGCAATAGTTGGGGTCAACCGTCATTTTGGGCATGGTTGCGCTCCTTTCCATTCGTATTTTTTTACTGATTTCATAAAGCCTGACAGCCCCTTTTTTTGTCAAACCTTTTCTTG
>JAGOIY010000057.1:0-6002 GCA_017995405.1 Candidatus Cloacimonadota bacterium | reverse complement strand
TCAGGAATGCATAAAGATAAGATCAAGAAGGCCTTATACGATCTGGAAGCGGGTGGTTCCACTGCCGGGGGAGAAGGCATCCAGCTGGCCTATAAAACCGCCGCGGATAACCTCATCAAAGAAGGTAACAACCGTGTAATCCTCTGCAGCGACGGCGACTTCAACGTGGGAATCTCCAGCACCGCCGAGCTGGTGGACTATGTAAAAAAACAACGGGATTCCGGCATCTTTATCAGCATCCTGGGCTACGGCATGGGAAACTATAAAGACAACCGCATGGAGCAGATCGCCAATCAGGGCAACGGCAACTATGCCTATATCGACGACATCCTCGAGGCCAAAAAGGTGCTGGTGAACGAAATGAGCGGCACCTTGCTCACCATCGCCAAAGACGTGAAAATCCAGGTGGAATTCAATCCCGCCGTGGTGGGTGCCTATCGCCTGATCGGTTACGAAAACCGCATGCTGCAGGCGGAAGATTTTAAAGACGACACCAAAGATGCAGGTGAAATGGGCGCGGGACATAGCGTTACAGCGCTCTATGAGATCATCACGCTGGAGAGTGGAGAAAACCTGCCGGATATTGACTCGCTCCGCTACGCCAAACCAGCCGTCCCTGCAGACGCCAGCACCGCAGAGATGCTGTTTGTGAAACTGCGCTACAAGCTGCCCGACGGCGATGAAAGCATCCCGCTGGACCAGCCTCTGCCAAATAAGTCACTCCCCTGGCAGGAAAGCAGCCAAAACTTCCGCTGGGCTGCTGCCGTGGCAGTCTATTCCATGCTGTTGCAGGAGAATCCCAATCAAGGCATGGCGGATTGGGACCTGGTGATGAGCCTCGCCAAAAGCAGCAAAGGCGAGGATCCCAACGGCTACCGGGCGGAATTTATTCGCCTGGCCGAAAAAGCCTCCCTGATGAAGCCAATTCCAAAATAATCAGCCTGGAGATCCCAGACCCCCGATCAGGCTTAAACGCTTTCCCGGAGGGCATTTGGGCTATGAGGCCCTGGCAAGGCGTTGACGTTTGTCAACAGCGGTATCCTTCACAAAAACTCTCTGGATGGTGAAACAGCCGGTTATTCTGCCCGTGCTATCTCTATGCAGGATATTCATTTGAACCTGCTAACCCAATAGTGAGGCCTCTGGAAGCTCTTCTTCCCGCTCTTGCGCATCCCTCTATCCCGCAATATCTTAAACGCTTTTCGAGCTTTTTTTTCTTGACAGCATCTCCCCTCTGAAAAATAAGGGGCTCAGACCTAAGCAAAACAAAACGGAAAAACATTATGAGTAATCAAATCAAGAAGTGGATCGCCACGATTTTAGGATTACATATGCTCTTTATAGCACCAGTAATAGCTGAAAGCGTGGCCGGTCTGGGCAGCGATGAGATCATCCAGGACCACAGTGCCCTGGTAATCGATTCCCTGCACACCCAGGAACCCCCAGGAAATCCACCTGGCGAACGCATGGTAGCCTCCTATTATTCCGGAAAATTCCATGGACGTAAAACCGCGAGCGGCGAGCGTTTCGACCAATACGCCCTCACCTGTGCCCACAAAACCCTCCCCTTTCAAACCATCCTGAAAGTTACCAATCCCAAAAATGGTAAATCCGTGACCGTGCGCGTCAACGACCGCGGTCCCTTCACCCGTGGCAGAGATGTGGATCTCTCCTACGCGGCGGCCAAAGAGATCGACATGATCCAGGCCGGCGTACTCGCGGTGGAAGTGCTAGTGCTTCCGCCCTCAGAAACTACCGAAGACGCCATAGCAAGCTCCCGGTGAGTTTCCCTGGGATCAATCCTTCCTCAGGTGGTTTGAAGAATGATTGATCCCATTAATTTTTTCTCCCCCTAGGTATCGGTTCTATGAAAACGCATCCCGGCATTCCTCTATCCTGTTCTGAAGCCGTCTCACAGGCCCTTGAGAGCAATCAGCCCATTGTGGCTTTGGAATCCACCGTCATCACTCACGGTCTCCCCTACCCCCAGAATTTCTCGCTCCTCCAGCGCATGGAAGCCATTATCACGGATTTGGGAGCCGTTCCCGCCACCATCATCGTGTGGGAGGGAAAAGCCCATATCGGTATCGGCCCCAAGCTGTTAGACGAAATCAAAGCCACACTAAGCCTGACCCAAAGCGCATTTATGAAGCTTGGGTCCAGGGAGCTCCCACTCGCCTTTGCCCGTGGAGTTAACGGAGGGACCACCGTCTCAGCCACTATGCTGCTTGCTCAACTGGCTGGCATTGAAGTATTTGCCACTGGTGGAATCGGAGGCGTGCATCGCGGCTGGCAACAGAGCCTGGATATTTCCATGGATCTGGAAGCGCTTTCCAGTGTTCCTGTAATGGTGGTTTCGGCAGGCTGCAAAGCGATTCTGGACGTTCCAGCCACTCTGGAAAAGCTGGAGACCCTGGCAGTTCCCATCCTGGGATGGCAGACGGGCTCCTTTCCCCTATTCTACACAGCCACAAGCCCTTATCCCATCGACAATTGTGACAGCATCGATCAGATCGTGCAAACCTGGCGCTTTCATAAAGCTTTACAAACCAGCTCAAGCGGCATGCTGATCGCCAATCCCATTCCAGCGGAACACAGCATTCCATCCTCTGACATCGATCCCTATATCGACACCGCTATCGAAGCCGCCGCCCAGGCCGGAGCCCATGGAAAGGCCCTCACGCCTTTTCTGCTTGACTACCTGGCGCGTGCCACAGAAGGTGCATCCATAAGAGCCAATCTGGCCCTCCTGGAAAACAACGCGCGTCTGGCGGCAAGGATCGCGAGAGCGCTAAAGGATGATATATGAAGCTTTATCTGTCACTGGACATGGAAGGAATGCCCGGCACCTTCAGTTGGGAACATGAAAAGACAGACCGCTCCGCCGTGAAAAGATACTTCCGCGCTCATGTGCAGAACGTGCTGGAGACTATCCTCAGTCACCCAGCTTCCGCAAGCCTGGAAGAGATTCGCATCGCAGATTCCCACAGCGCCGGAGACAACCTCGATTACGACATCACAGCCCTCGATCCACGTATATCGCTGATTTCCGGCTCGCCGCGTCCTTTGTATATGATGCCGGCTTTGGAACGTGGTTTTGACCAGGTATGGCTCCTGGGCTATCATGCCGGAACGGGTGCATTGCGCGGCAACATGGACCACACCTACTCCAACAGCCGCATCCACAAGATCTTCATCAACGGCCAGGCCATGAACGAAGCCCTCATCAATGCGGCCTATGCTGGCTACATGGGAGTTCCTGTCGCTCTGGTAAGCGGCGACACCACCTTGCAGGCTGAACTGCACAGCAAAGCCGCCCTGCCGTGGATTCAATACGTACCCACCAAAACCGCCGTGGCCAAATTCGCGGCCCGCAGCTTCTCCTCCCTGCAGGTGGCAGACTATGTTCATCAGGCTGTCAATCAAGCGCTTGTGACCCCAAAAGCTGAGCTTCCTCTGTATAGATTTGATGCTCCCATCACCCTCAAAATCGAGTTCCACTCCACCGCCATGACCGATCAGGCTTGTCTGATGCCCCACGTGAAACGTCTGGATGGACGCGTGATCGAATACTCTGATCCCGATTACGGCGTGATCTTTGAGGCGATTATGGCCTTGGTGACGCTGGCCAGCACCGCCAATATGTGAATCCTGTAAATAGATAAACCAACATACTTAATGTAACGCCGGAGATTATTATGGATAACTACAAGACCATAGTTAGATTTGAAGATATTTTTGAAGCCGAACTGGCCAAATCACTGTTGATCGACAACGGAATCGACGCCAGCTTGCTCAATGAACGCATGATGTCCATGGCGCCCGGTTTGGCAAGCTCCAAGCTCAATCTGGAGCTGCAGGTGCCGGAAAGCCAGGAGGCCGCCGCTCTCGAGATTCTGGCTGGCTCCGTCTCCGAAAACGAAACCGAGAACATGCTGAAGAGCGAAGGTGCCATCCTGGAAGGGCATTTTCAGCTCACTTCAGGACGCCACAGCAACCTCTATGTGGAAAAGATCCGTCTGCTCCAGAATCCCGCCGTGGCCAAACTGCTATGCTCCAAACTGGCGGAACTGATTTCTGAACATGAGTTTGACTGTGTAGTGGGCCCCGCTTATGGCGGCATCGCTCTGGCCTTTGAAGTGGCCTCCCTGCTGGATAAAAGCTTCGTGTTTTGCCAGCGCCAGGATGGGATGATGAGCATCCGTAGCGGTTTTGACCTCAGCGGCGTTAAACATGCTGCCGTGATTGAAGACATCGTCACCACGGGAGGCAGCGTCAAAGAAGTAATCGCCTGCCTCAACGCCCGCGGCGTGGAAGTGAGCGTGGTGGCCGCCCTCGTCGATAGAGGCAGTGGCAAAGTGGATTTCGGCCTCCCCTTCGTGAGTCTGCTGCAGCTCGATATCCCCAGTTGGGAGCCATCCGACTGTCCCCTTTGCGCGGAAGGCATCCCAATCCGCAAACCCGGCAGCAGCGACAAGGTAAGTATCTGAGGTAGAGCACTTTGCCCAGGATTGATCTGACGGCATCCACTGCTTCGGAAGCGAAGCTCCTGGCTGAACTGCTGAGCTTTTTCGACCCTCCGGAAGGCGTCAGGTTACGATTCTTGTGTCCTCCCGAAGCCCGCAAAGACATTGAGCTGAAGCATAAGTGGCTGGAAATCATCATAGATAAGCCTAAACCTGAGCATCAGGTCCAGGTAGTATGTTCCTCTTCCGCTGGCAATCTTGCCCGCGACTCTCTCCAACTATGGAGTAGTAACGCTCTTAGCTGCATAGAACTGGGCCGCGATCCGAGCCTCTTGAAGCAAGCCCGTGAGTTCTGTGTAGGCTACCGCTTCTGCTGTCTGGACTCGGAACGTCTGAATCTCAAAGGGATAGAGCCCTTGCAGGTTTGGCCAGAGCTGTCAACCGGCATCGCCAGTCAGGCAAAAACAGACATCCTCGTGACGCGCTCTCCGGAACTGCGGCAAGCACTGTTTATCGACTCTCCCGAAGACCTCTGGCATATCTTGATCACAGCGGAAGGCAATCTCCTCGATCTGAGGTTGGATGATAGCGCGGAAGCCTATCTGAGGGCTTATCGACAGCTGATGGCGTTATGCCAGGCGCTCTCGGAATCTCAGCAAATCAGTCTGGAAGCCCTGCGGCGAAACTATGATAAAATTCACGGATCTTACTCCTTTTTCGCGGAATTCTATGACCGCTACATGGCCCATGTGGATTACTCCGCCTGGCTGACTATGATCCTTTCCTGGGCGCGGAGGTTTTACGCTGGCCCCCTGGTGAGGGCGTTGGAACTAGCCTGCGGAACCGCCAATATCGCTGAGCAGCTTGTATTTAAGGGCATGGAAGTGGATGCCTGCGATCTTTCGCCCTTTATGTTGAGGGAAGCGGCCCGCAAGTGTTTCAAACCCCATCTCTTCAGAGCGTCACTGGATACGCCTCTGCCCCACCGGGACTGCTATGATCTGGTTTTGTGCCTTTTCGACAGCGTCAATTACCTGCTCGATATTGCAGAGCTGAAAGCCACCCTCACACACGTCAGAGCAGCCCTCAAGCCTGGCGCTCTGTTCGTTTTCGATATCTCCACCCTGCAGAACAGCCGTGAAAACTTCGACGATCTGGTTCAGCACCACCGTTTCGGTAACGCCCTGATCGTCCATCACGCCAGCTTCGACGAACTGGGAATGCGCCAAAAATCTTCCCTGACACTCTACCGCAAGCGTCATCTGGGCTTTGTAATGAGCGAAGAGCATCATACTCAGAGGGTTTACCGCCACCGGGAGATTCTTTCCGTGATCGCGTCCAGCCAGATGGAGCTTCTGGGTATCTTCAATCCCGATACGCGCTCCAATCTTCTCAGCAAAAGGCATCAGAACCTCGACGAGCAATACTCGCGGCTCTTTTACATGCTCAGACGTCCCCTATGAGCGAGCTCTACAACAGAGACCTCGCACTCCTCACAGATCATCCTCTCCTTATGGGAGTCGATGAAGCGGGAAG
>JAGOIY010000056.1 GCA_017995405.1 Candidatus Cloacimonadota bacterium | reverse complement strand
GCGCCTGGATAACATACACATCCATCTCTTTATGTCTGGGCGCTTTGGACTTCAAGCAGGATATCGGAGCAATAATGTTCGAGAGTGTACTGGTTGAAGTCCAAACGGGTCGTAGATTCGCTGTCATTTACTCTCATCGTGGCCGCTTGAACTCCAACGGGTCGTGCACGTACGCACCGACTAAAGAGCTTGTGAAAACAGCGTATTGAGGGAGGGATTTTCAGTGAGAATCATGCGTCCCATGATCCCGATGATTCCCACCAGGGACTCAGACCGTTGACCGGGTAGTATGCCGCTGGTTATTCAGGTTCCGGTCACCTGAGCATCACGCGTGCCTAACCCATGCCAAAGCACGCGATAGGCGTGCGATAAGCACGGGATAAGCGTGCGATAGTCAAGTGGGAGCAATGGTCCAGGATCCGGACCGGAAGAGGGAACATCCAGCCAGCAGACAGGTTCGATCCCATCACGTTGTTAAATACTGATTGACAGATATATGGCTTTAGAATTGCAATGCCAAACTTCCCTGTTTATAATGACAACTATATTTTGAGTGCGGTAATGTTGTAGTCCGCAAGTATTATTAGAGACGTGCCACCCTGTGTGTGGGGAGGCAGCACTAAAAGTATCCGGGAGGATTAATGAACACCGACAAAGTTAAGAGCCTTGCCATGAATGACAACGGCTTTATTTTCGACCCGGCCAGCGGCTTCAGCTACAGTGCCAACGAGACAGGGCTGTACATCATGAAGCAGCTCGGGGCCGGGCTATCCAAAGAGCAGATCATAGCTCAGCTGATGGAAGATTATGAGGTGCGGGAAGATGACTGCGCCAGCGATCTGGAACACTACTTTTTGATGCTGGAATCTCTGGACCTGATCGAGCGATGAACAGCTATCCTGACCTGAGTAATCTGGACATCACGATTGCCGTCTCCGGTCTTAAAACGGGAGACAATCCCCAACCCGGAGTTCCGGTAATCCGCAGTTTAAGGGCCGCCGGTTTCAAAGGCAAAGTGGTGGGCCTGGTGTATGATTCGATGGAATCCGGCGTCTATGTGGACGGTCTCGTGGATGCGGCTTATCTGATGCCCTATCCCTCCGCGGGCGCTGAGGCTTTCCTGAATCGCCTGGACCAGATTTTGCCCTCCCAGAGCATCGATGTGGTGATTCCCACCCTCGATGCCGAAATCATGCAGTATATCCGCCTCGAAGACGAACTGAAGCGGCGCGGCATCAAAGCCTTTCTGCCCACCGAGGAGTGTTTCCTCCTGAGAGACAAGACCAAGCTGGCCAACTATTTCCCTCCCAAAGGGATAGCTGTCCCGCGCACGCTGCTGGTCTCGGAACCGGAACGCATTCCCGAAGCCAAAGACGACCTGCCCTATCCGATGATGGTCAAAGGCCGTTACTATGAGGCTTTCAAGGCCCACAACCGCTTTGAGGGGATCAAGTATTTCCATGAGATCAGCGAGCGCTGGGGCCTGCCCATCATCTTTCAAAAGCTGGTGCCCGGCGAAGAGTATAACATTGTGGTAGTGGGAGATGGAGATGGCAGCATGCTGGGCATGGTGGCCCAGAAAAAGCTGGTGATCACAGACAAAGGCAAAGGCTTTGGCGGCGTGGTGATCAAGAACGCCCAGCTGGAAGATTTTGCCCAGCGAATCATCTCTGCCCTCAAATGGCGCGGGCCTTGTGAACTGGAAGTGATGATGGGTCACGATGGCGTCTGTTATCTGATCGAGATCAATCCCCGTTTCCCTGCCTGGGTTCGTCTGGCCGAAGGGGCTGGACAGAATCAGCCCGCTCTGGCGGTGCTGGGAGCGCTGGGAGAAACTTTGAAACCTTTACCGGAGGCCAAGGCCGGAACGATGTTTATCCGGCACGCCGAAGACCTGATAGCGGACATCGCCACTATGGGCGAACTCACGGTCCGCAGCGAATTGATCAAGCACGGGCAAGCGGACAAGTTTGCCGGTCCACAGAGGTAAGTGACTATGAAAAAGCAATATATCGCCCCCAATATCGAACGCAACTCTGCCGGCAACATCAATAAATACGGCGCCAAGAGCGTGGTGCGTCATCAGGAAAGCATCGACGGCATCGCGATCAAAGACCTGGTGAGTCAGTTTGGCTCGCCACTGCTGGTGTTTTCCGAATCCCAGCTTCGCAAGAAGTATCGCCGCATGCAGGATATCATGCAGATGCACTATCCTCATCTGCAGCAGGCCTGGAGCTATAAGACCAACTATCTGGGCGCCATCTGCAACATCTATCATCAGGAAGGTTCCTGGGCCGAAGTGGTTTCCGGAATGGAATATGACATGGCGCGACGCCTCGGCATCCCTGGAAATCAGATCATTTTCAACGGCCCGGGCAAGCAGGCTGAGGATATCACCAAAGCGGTAAGGGAAGGTGCCAGGCTGCACATCGACCACCTGGACGAGCTCTATCTGATCGAAAAGATCGCCCGCGCCGAGGGCATCGAGCCTGAAGTGGCGATCCGCGTCAATATGGATGCCGGCATTGTACCTATCTGGAGCCGTTTTGGCTTCAATTATGAAAACGGAGAAGCCTACCGGGCCATCCAGCGTCTGCTTTCCGGCAAGGCCATGAAGCTGGTGGGCCTGCACACCCACATCGGCACTTTTATCCTGGACGCCCATGCCTATTATTATGCCGCCAAAGCCCTGTTGGAGCTGGCCGCCAGGGTCGAAACCGAACTGGGGGTGGTGGTGAGCTACATCGATCTGGGGGGTGGTTTCGCTTCCCAAAACACTCTGCTGGGCTCTTACGCGCCGGGTGAATTTAGTTCCCCCTCCTTCGATCAATATGCCAGCGCCATTGGCGACGCCTTCAATGAATCCCACTTTGTGGCCTCCCACAATCCTACCCTGATCTTGGAAACGGGCCGCGCGCTGGTGGATGAAGCGGGCTATCTGATCAGCAGTGTGCTCGGCAAGAAAAACCTGCCCACCGGTGAGCGGGCTGTGATCCTGGACGCCGGGGTCAATACAGCTATCACAGCCTGGTGGTACAAGCTGCGCGTCATCCCCACCCGTCCTTTTCCAGGGGCCTATCAAAACACCGTGTTTTACGGTCCCCTCTGCATGAATATCGACGTCATCCGTTCCGCTGTCCCCTTCCCCGATCTGCAGACCGGAGAGGCGGTATTGATAGCTCCCATGGGCGCTTACAACAATACGCAGTGGATGCAGTTCATAGAATACCGGCCAGCCATCGTGCTGATTTCCCAGACCGGAGAGGCGGAATTGATCCGCCAGCGGGAAACCCTGAAGGATATCGTGGGGCGGGAATTGATCCCAGACCATCTGAAAAGCTTTTAGGATAGCTGGTGAAGCCCAAACCGCTGGCCTTTCTGAAGTCCATCCCGCATGCCTACGCCACGGTGATGTTTTCTGATCACCTGGGTGTGGGGCTGGCCCTGATGCTGCTCACGCTGGTATCTCCAGTGGTGGGCCTGGCGGGTTTGGCGGGATTGATCATTGGCCTCTTGAGCTCCAGAATCCTGGGCTTTGAAGGCTGGGAATCATCCAGCGGGGTTTTGGGGTTTAACAGCCTCCTGATCGGCCTCACTCTGGGCTACTATTATCCCTGGGCTCTGATGCAGCATAATCCCCTGCCCTTCATAGCCTTGCTGACGATTGGGGCCGTCTTTACCCAGCTGCTCTATGTGGGCCTCAGTTCGCTCACCATGAGCTGGTTTAAGATGCCGTCCATGAGCCTGGCTTTTTCCATCGCCGCTACGCTGTTGTGGTTTTATCTGGTGAGAAGCGGTCTCTTTGGCGGGACGGGATTTGTGAAGCCGGGGCTTTGGGACCTCAGTTTCAGCCTTCCCTGGTTTTGGCGGGAGTACTTTCTCAGCATGGCCAATATCGTGTTTGTGACTGATCTGCTCACCGGCATCCTGGTGGCGCTGGTGCTGCTCTTCATCTCCAGGATCGGCTTTATGCTTTCGCTGCTGGGCTGGAGCGTATGCGCTTTCCTGCTCAGATTCAGCGACATGGGTGACACCTACGGGATGTTTTTCCCGGGTTTCAACATGATCCTGATCGCGCTCACGCTGGGCTCGGTGTTTCTGATCCCCGGCAAGAGCAGCTACCTGCTGGCAGGCTTGGGAACGGCGGCGGGCTTTCTGATCGCTCACGCGCTTTCGGGACGCTACACCTTCGCGGCTGAAATGGCCGGAAGAGTGCAAACCCTCTGGGTGCCGATGTTTGCCTTCCCGATGAATATCGTGGTCATCCTCACCGTCTTTGCCCTCCGGCTGAGGCTGAAACAGCGTTCGCCGGTGATGAACGACTATGGAGTGTTGCATCCCGAGAAAGCACTCGATGCCTACCTGAGCCGCTACAAACGCTTTTCCAGTGCGGGAATCCCTCAGATTATGATGCCGGTGAGCGGAGAATGGACCATCACGCAAGGCCACGAGGGAGCTCACACTCACAAAAGCCAGTGGGCCTTTGCCTGGGATTTTGAGATCACAGACAAGCAGGGCCATAAATGCTCCGAAAACGAGCAGGACCTGCGGGATTACTATTGCTATGGAAAGCCGGTCCAGGCTGCCGCGGCAGGTTATGTGGCCAAAGTGGTGCACAGCATTCCGGACAACCCCATCGGGGTCTCAAACACTCACGACAACTGGGGAAACTACATCTCCATCTTCCACAGCTATGGCTTTTACACCCTCTATGCCCATCTCAAAGAGGGCTCTGTCAAGCTCAAGGAAGGCGACTGGGTGAAACAAGGTGAAAAGATTGGCCAGGTGGGCTCTTCAGGCCGCTCTCCCATCCCCCATCTGCACTTTCACGCTCAGAGCGGTCCCGAGGCCGGGTCACCCACCGTGTTCAGTCACATCGTCAACTATCGCAAACGCGACGCGGACGGCAGCTTCGAGCTGGTCAGCAGTGGCGTTCCAGCAGAACGGGAACGCGTCTCCACCCTCGTTCCGGAGCAGGACCTGGCCGCCATCCTGAGATTGGGACTGGGGCAGGAACAGAGCTTTGAAGTCAAATCCGGCCAGGACATCTGGACCGAGACCTGGAAGGTTGCGGTGGACCTGTTGGGAGTGCACCGCATCGAAAGCGACCGCGGGACCGTGCTGGAGTTTTCCATCTACAACGGCATTTTCAACGCCCTCAACCTGAAAGGCAGGCGCGACAGCGCTTTGGCAGCGTTCGCACTGGCCGCTTCCAGATTGCCCTGGGCGGAAAATCAGTTGTTGAGTTGGGAGGACGAACCAGCCCTGTCTTTGCTGCTTGACCCGGTGGCCAAAAACCTGGCCCTCTTTCTCTTCCCCTTCTTCAAGCCGGTGCGCCTGTCCTACCACGCGACCGTGGATTCAGCCCAGGGAACTCTGAAGCTGGAATCCCGGGCGAGTTTGAAAGGCTTGGGCATGAGACTGCGGGAAGCTCAAACCAGGGTAAATCTTAGCCGTCAGGATGGGATATTGGACATCATCCTCACCCGAGATCAGGACCCCGTCCTGGAAGCAAAACAAATACTCACCAGCGATATCAATCAAGAGGTAACGCAATGAAGACAAATCTGTTTATCGTGCTGGTCCTGATGCTCGCCGCTGGAGCTCTGAGGGCCCTGCCCAACATCGAGGATAGCTACAATCAGGAAAACAAAGGCTATTACGCCTCCGCTCTGGATGTGATGATGGAACTGCAGGCCGCCGATGCCAAAGAGCCCTTTTACCAGGTCAGGATCGCCTGGCTGCAGTATCTGCTGGGCCGCTATGAAGAAGCTATCGCCTCCTATCGCAAGGCTTTGGCATTGCTGGAAAACCTCGACGCCCGCACCGGCATCATCAACTGCCTGCTCGCTCTGGGCAGATATCCTGAAGCGATCGCGGAAGTCGATGAGCAGCTCAAGACCCATCGTCAGAACCCCACCCTCATCTCCAAAGGGGCTTATGCCGCTTACATGAAAAAGGACTACGCCAGGGCCGTGACCTATTATCAGACCATGATCGCGATCTATCCATGGGACTTTGAAAGCCGTGGCTATCTGGTGAACAACCTGTTTCTGGCCGGGCAGAACGAAGAAGGCCAGCGACAGCTGCTCCTGCTCAAAAAGTATTATCCCCAGTCCGCCATTGTGGAGCAGTACAAGGACAAACTCAAGTAGTCTATGCGCAAAGGCTTACTGCTTCTGATCATGATCCTGATGGGCTGCAGGCTTGCGGCCCAGGGCCTGGTTTCTGACCCCCTCAGCGAAGCCAGAAAAGCGGTGGCCTATGACCCTGTCAACGATGGCAAGCGGCTCGACCTGGCCTGGAACCTGATGCTGGCCGGCCAGTATGAGGAAGCGCTAGTTCATTATCGCCTGGTGAGTTCCAGAGACAGCAGCAATACCGATGCCGCGACCGGGGTGCTGTGGTCTTTGAGCGCTCAAAACCAGCATCAGGAGCTCATCAAAGAAGCTGACAAGCTTATAAGTGTGATGCCTGAGGCGGGACCGCTGTACTATTATCGCGGCCTGGCCAGATTGCATCAGGGGAAGGCAAACAAGGCCAGAACGGACGAGAAGCAGGCCCTCAGGTCCGCGCCGGACAGCTTCTGGCAAGACCTCGCCGCCAGGGCACTCAGTGACAGCTATCTGGCCCTGGACGACCGCCCGGCGGCCAAATCCACCTTGAATAAACACGCTCCCCAGGCCATCCTGCCACCAGCCCGAAAGGCTCTGACGATCGAGCTCACCGCAGGCGCGAAAGGGGATTCCACCTACATCATAGCTGCTGGCCTAAAAGCCTCTCTGGGCACCACCAGACTGGGCTTCAAAGCGGAAGAGCTCAGGCTGGGCGCTGAACATTTCAGATGGATGTTCCAGGCCTCAGCGCTCCAGCAATTCCACCACTTTGACCTCTTTGCGGAGCTCAACTGGCTGGAGGGAAAGGACGCCAAGGTTTATCCCGCCAAGGGAACCAGGCTTGGTCTGACGCCCAAAATCTATGCCGGTCCGCTGATCTTCAGGCCCCGGCTGAGCCAGTCTGTCCTGATCACTCCGCGCCTCAATGCCTATCAAAGCGACGCGGGCCTAAGGCTGAGCATGCCAGCCTTGAACTTATCCTACAGTCTGTCATGGATATACCTCGATAAAGAGATCGTGGATGCCGATACCTCAGACCTGGCCCACTCTGCCGATGCCAGCTTCAGTTTTGGCAGAGGCTGGGAACTGGGCATCTATGGCGGCAGCGGTGCCCTGGCCTGGCACAACACTCCCTACGGCGGAGTGATCGACGACTTTACTCCCGACCTATCCTACGCGGGCGCATCTATTTATGCCCCCATTGGCAAGCGCCTGGGGCTGCTGCTCTATGGCCAGCTGAGCTTTGATGAGGGCGATTCCACTCCATTCTATTACCTCAGAGGTTCCTACCGTGTGTAAACTACTGCCTTTCCTGCTGCTGAGCCTGTTCTTAAGTGCCTGCAACCTCAGAGAAAACGCCCTCCTGCCTCCCAACCTCGATCCCAAGGACTATGTGGAGGCCAGCACCATCCTGGTCTATTCCGATCATCTGATCAAGAGCGAAAACGACGCCAGCTACCTCTACATCCCCAAACAGAGCATCGCGGACGCGGCCCTGAACTATGGAGACCGGATCAGTTTTCACCGCGCGGAAGCTCTGCTGGAGCGGGACAGCCTCGCTTTCGAGACCGATGCCAGGGCCTTCACCAGCACATATCAGATTGATATTATCCGCTCCGGAGCGAGCATTCTGCTGGATTCCATCCCCGGTTTCGCAACACTCTATACGGACATGGAAAGTCCTGCCAGCCTGAACGATGCCGCTCTGGTGCAGAGCGCCTGGGTGCTGGACAACAGCTCCGTGAACGTCTATCCTTATGGTTCCGGGCGCTGTTTCTTCGATCTCGACGGCAATGGAGACCTGGCTTTGATGGACCTGGGCCACAGCGACACCCTGGAGCTGGAAGCCAGCGGAAAAGCTACTCAAGCCCTGATTTCAAGGCCCGGAGGCGATATCCATATTTGGTTTCCGGGGGACTATCTGAGCTCGCAACTTACTCTCTCTGTATCGGATAGCCTCAGCAGCGCCGACCTAAGCCTCACCCAAGGCCTCTTTGAGGGCTTTGGTCTGGGCACGCCTGTGCTGAGCGTGCAGACAAACTATCAGGGAGCAGCGGTGCCGATCCTGAAGATCGAGAGCGGCGGCAAAGGCGTTTTTGCCACCCAGTGGACCAGGATCACCGACGGCAGAGTGCAGGGATGGCCTTCCGGAGAGGATACCTGGCTCTATGAGGGCAACACTCTGATCAGCTTCCTGCAGGGCAACGGACGCTATTTCCTCCTGACCCCGATGGCTACCCAGGACCAGATCACCCTGCCCCTGGACGGAACCTTTGAACAGCTCTATCTGCAGGACCTCTGGCTGGACCTCAACGATCTCAATTTGCCCAATCACAGCCTCAGCATAGATTTACAGCCTCAGACGCAAGACCTGATCGCCGCCTATTTTACCGGTGCTCCCTTCCAGATAGGAAACGCCTGGCAGGCCTTTGCCGTCACCCTGAAAGAGGGCTCCGCCACCATCGCAAGCCTGCCGGACGACCTGTGGCTGGAGCTGGGACTGAGGGCCAAACACTCCAACTGGGCAGACAGCCGTCTCACCCGTGTCTTCAGGACGGCGGCTGAGGACCTGATCAGTTACAAGAGCTATGGCGACGCCTATGACGAGCAGCACTTCAGCCAGTCCAACGGATTCGTGTACAGCGGGATAGCTGCCAGCGGCACCTATCTGCTGGCCCCCATCTCGGAATCCACAAGCAGCCTCAACGTTCCGTGCCTGAAACCGCAGGTCTATATCCAAACCCAGCGTCTGGAACTCAGCTGGGAGGACAGCTCTCTGCCCTGCAGCTCGCTCAGCTTCCAATTCGATGCCACCCAGCCGCTTGGCCATCCCTGGTTGAGCGGATATCCCTACACGCTTTCAAACCGCAAGTCCATCATGAAGATAGAGGCCCTGGGCCGCAAACGCGCCGTCGATACCCTGCCGGAAGGTCTCTTCCTTCGTTACCCCATGAGCGCGGCCCCGCAGGAAGTGGTCAACTTCAACCATTCCAGCACTTTCCCTCAATGGTACCGCTACCGGTCCGTCTCAGCTTTCGAACACAACGGCTTTGTGATGGACGGCAAGATCCTGCAAATCTCACCGGCCGTGCCAGGTTATATCTTCAATGCTGCCTATCTTTCGCACAGCGGAACAAGCTATGGGCTGATGAGTTACGCTCGCATGAGCTGGGACGAACGCGGCTATGAAGTGCTGCTCGACAGCTCCACTGCCATGCCCTCCAACAGCATTCTGGAAATCACTCCCAGGACTGGCTTTACAGACCGCCTCAACATCCTGGCCAGCCAATATCAGCTCAGTCTGCTGGCCCCGGTCTATGCTTTCCACATGAGCGGCAACAGCACATTCTACAATGATTTCCAGCCGCTGATCAGGTTGCGTCAGAGCTCCCGGCGCGCGAATCATCTCTTCAGTATCACCGACGGAGCATATTACCGGGTATTCACTTATGATCAAGCCACGCAAGCGGATGGCTGGCATTTTGGCCTCAGTGATGGGCACGTGTCTTTCTATCTGGCCTACGATGGTGAGTTTGGCGCGGCCTCAGACCAAGACCCTCACAGCAGTGTGGAGGTGACCGCGCTCAGCAACGCCAATCCGCTGATCGCCTCACTTTATCAGGCCCAGGCGGATATTCCGGCCCAGCTGATCGGAGCGGGTATGCCTCTGGGGGCCAGGATGATCCTGAGCGAGGCTATAAACCCTCCGGCCAATGCCATAGGCGCTCAAAGAGTGGATTTCAGAACGGCCCAGGGCGCCATTCTCAACCCCAATTTCTACAACGTGGCGCTGGAAGTGCCGGTGCCCTATATCTATGTGCCGATAGACAATTACAGCCCCGGAATGGAGCTCAGGATGTTCTACCGCGATCTCAGCGGCACCGTGACGGAGTTTACCAGGGTGCAGAGCTTTTCGGCCGATCCCGTGGATGAGTTTATCGTGGTGGGAAACTGCGCGGTTTGCTTTATCAACAACTCCGGTCTTTTCTATCTGACGCCGTGATCCGGAATAATAGTTGCCCAGGGCTGATTTGTCGATATCCTTTCTCTATGGAAAGCTATAAGCACCGGGGAGTCGGATGATCTTGCAGACATATTTATTCGCCATTTTAGGGGTGGCTGCCATCTGGTGGCTGTGGGGGAAGGTGCGTCCAGATTTGGTGGCACTCATCGCGTTGTTCGCGCTGGTCTATTTTAACGTGATTCCCGCCCATGAAGCCTTCGCGGGTTTTTCCCATCCCGCCGTGATCGCTCTGGCCGCCATGATGGTGATGAGCAAAGCCTTGCAGGTTTCCGGAGTGCTGGACTATCTGGCCAGGGTCTTGAACTATCTGGGCCCCGATCCCCTCGGCCAAATCCTCGTGCTCTGTGCTCTCACTGCGTTCGCGGCCGCTTTTATGAGCAATCTCGGTGCCATGGTGATCATGATCCCCATCGCCATCCATATCAGCGGCAAACACGGCATCCCGGTTTCCAAAGTGCTGATGCCGCTGTCATTTGCCTCCATTTTAGGAGGGATGAGCACTCTGGTGGGCACAGCCCCCAACCTCATCATCTCCAGTTTCAAAGAGAGCTCCGGATCAACTGCTTTCAGCCTCTTTTCTTTTATTCCCGTGGGTGGAGCGGTGGCCCTGACGGGGGTGATCTTCCTGGGCTTGATCGGCTGGCGTCTCTTGCCGGAACGCCATAAACGCCGCTCCGCTGATGATGACCTTTCCATCGAGGATTACATCACCGAGGTCAAGGTGCTGAGAGAATCGCGTCTGGCAGGCTCCACCCTCAGAAAGATCATGCAAAACGCCGCCTATGAGGTCACCGTCATCGGTCTGGCCAGAGAAAAACTGCTGCTGGAAGTGATCGATCCCGATGAAGAACTGCTCCCGGACGACATCCTGATCATCGAAGCGGATTCTGAAAACCTCAAGACCTTTATGGACTTCACGCAGGCCAAACTGATCGGCGGCCGCAAGTTTCACAAGGATGCCGAGGGCGCCAGAAACATCTCCATGCGCGAGGTGGTGATCCTTCAGGATTCGCGGCTGGTGGGCAAATCCGCGGCCGACATCAACCTGCGTTCCCGCTATGGGATCAACCTGCTGGCCATCTCGAGAGGAGGACGCAAGACCATCCGCCGGGTGAGCAAAAGCCGCTTCCGGGTGGGAGACGTGCTCCTCATCCAGGGCCGCACTCAGATTCTGGGGGAAGTGGTCTCTGCCATGGGCTGTATGCCTCTGCATGAGAGAGGTTTGCAACAGGCGGACCCCTACCGGGCCGTCCTCAGTTTGGGTATCTTTGGCGTCGCGATAGCCATGATGCTGCTGGGACTCCTGCCCGCCCATATGTCTCTGGCCATGGCAGCGCTGCTGCTGGCCCTCACCAATGTGATCGCCCCCAGGGAAATCTATCACCACATCGACTGGTCCACAATCGTCCTGCTGGCTACTCTCATCCCGGTGGCCAATGCTCTGCTCAATGGAGGAGGGGCCCAAAGCATAGCTGGATTAATACTTTACATCGCTACGGGAACCCCCGTGTGGGTGAGTGTGGGGCTCATCATAGCGCTCTGCATGCTGCTGGCCAATCTCATCAGCAACGTGGCCACCGCGGTGTTAATGGCCCCCGTGGCCATCCTGACCGCCCAGCTCAGCGGCGCGTCCTCTGAGATGTTTCTGATGGCTGTGGCCATCGGGGCCAGTTCCACCTTCGTTACCCCCTTCCGGCATCAGTCCAACACCATTGTCATGGGCCCCGGCTCCTATCGCTTTGGAGATTTTGTCAAGCTGGGCCTGCCGATGCAAGTCCTGGTGCTGCTGAGCGCCACGCCCTTGCTGTATTGGTATTGGCATTGAGGCACGTGCTGGATTGTTTCCCGCAGATTTCGCGGATTTAGCGCGGATCACGCAGATTTGAAAAGGTTGAGTTTGGGGTTGAGAGGCTTGAGGCACGCG
>JAGOIY010000187.1 GCA_017995405.1 Candidatus Cloacimonadota bacterium | reverse complement strand
AAAGCTGAAATCCACGATGTATTCGTTTTTGGCGTCGTCGCTGTAGCCTTCGTTGCTTATCCTGATCTTCTTTACCTTGTATTCCTCGCCCAGAATCTCCACCACGTTGCGCTTGAGGACTTCAAACTGCTCGCGCTTGAGGCTGGAGAGCTTCATATCGCAGGCCGTCAGGAGGACCAGGACCAGAGTCGCCGCTATGATATAGGCGCGTTTCATGGGCCGGGAGTTTCCCCTGCGGTTGATGGGGTCCCGGTAGATGGGACGGGAGCAGAGCTTCCTGGATTCGGGTTACTATCCGTGGCAGAGGAATTGGTTCCCGGGCTCTTAGTCTGCTCTTGTACAGGAGCTTTGACAGGAGCTGGGGGGCTTTTCTTTTTGTCTCCTGTGCTCCTGGCTTTATCTTCAGGCTTTGAGCCGCTAAGCGGTTCTTTTGTCTCTTCTGTCTTGTCCTCCGGCACCAGGGTCTGAGGTCTGCCGTTCTGGAATGGCTTCTCTTTTTGAGCGACGGGAGCTTTCTCTGTCTGTACCGGCTTTCTGAGATACACCACCAGCCAGTAGGCCGACATCCCGATCGCGACCAGGCACAGCAGCAGCACTCCCAGCATGGGCAGCTTCTTATAGATCGCGGGCCGGGGCTTTTCTCCCAGGTTGGATTTGAGGATCTGGACGGTGATGTTGTCGTCCCCGCCGCGCTGATTGGCCAGGTCCACCAAACGCTGGCAGGCTGTCTGGGGGTCGGCTTCCATGTGTTTTTCCAGTTCACCGAGGTTGAAATAGTGGTAGAGCCCGTCGCTGCAAAGCAGGAAAGTATCTCCCCTGCCCAGCGTGTAGGGGCCCTGGACCTCTGGGATAAAGTGCTCCGTGCCCAGCGCTTTGGTGATGATATTGCGCTTGGGATGATCGGCTGCCTGCGCGGCAGTGATAATGCCACTATCCACCATACCCTGCACCCAGGAGTGGTCTTTGGTCACTTGGCGGGCTTTGCCTTCCCGCTTCAGATAGAGACGGCTGTCTCCCAAGTTGGCCACCCACCACTTGCCGTCCCGGATCAATAGCAGCACCGCGGTAGTACCCATGCCAGCGGTTTCGGGATGGAGGGCGCCGTGTTCACGAATGCTGCCCTGGGCCAGTTGGAAGGCCGTCTCGAACTCGGTCCTGGGGTCATAGGAAGCGCTCAGCCTGGCAAAGTGGCCGGAAATGGCTTCCACGGCCAGGCGGGAGGCTATCTCACCCCCTTCATAGGCCCCCATGCCGTCGCAGACGATCACCAGCTGGCCAAACGCTCCGCTGTAGCTGCCGTAATAATCCTGATTCTCGCTTCTTACGCTGCCCACGTCGGAGCGGTTGCCGATCACGAAATCAGGGGCTTTTTCCTTGTTCATGCGCCCTCCTATAGCAGGCTGAAAGTTCCTTCCATGGCGCCGATCTTAAAGCTGCAGCCATCGGTGATCCGGAAGCTGGAGATCTTGTTGCCGTTGATGTAGGTTCCGTTTGAAGAGCCCAGGTCCGTGATCTGGAAGCTGCCGCCCTCGTAGGATATCCTGGCGTGATGAGCCGATACCGTGTTGTCGTTCAGGACGATGCGGTTGTCTCCCACTCGGCCGATCGTGGCCCCGGAAGAGTCGATCGTGAAAATCTTGCCGGCCATATTGCCCAGCACGATCTCCATCCTCAGTTGAGTAGCCTGTCCTCCCGGTTTGGATGTCTGGCCACCGGGGCCGAGGATCATGGTGCGTTCGCGGTCCGCGCTCATGGGTGGGACTTTTGGCTGGGTGGGAGGCCCCTGGTCGGGATTGGGCATATTCTTGCGCTGCAGCTCTTTCTCCAATTCCAGACGGCGCTGCCGTTCCGCTTCCACTTCCCGGCGTCTTTGGTCCTCAAGGTCCTGAAGGCGTTGTTCTTCGGCCAGGCGTTTGCGTTTGGCGCTTCTCAGGAGGAAATACCCTCCCGCGCCGATCACAATCAAGCCCCCGACGATGATCAAGATCAATCCCAGGCCCAGCTTGCCTTTTCCGCCTTTTTTAGACGCGCTGGCCGCTTTTCTGCCAGCCGGAGCGGTGAACCTGGCCCTGGCTTCCTGGCTGCCCATTTCATTGCTGGCCTTGATCATCAGGTTATGCTCTTTACCGTCTCCCGCCACACCTGTCACCAGGTAGCTGAGGATATAGATGTTGCTGATCTGGCGGTTGAGCCTCTCAAAGTGGGCCTTGAGGTCCGCCGCGTTGGGAGCGTAGTAATAGCTGCCGCCCGTGCTGTCTGCCATGCGTTCCAGGGCCTGCAGATAGATGGTCTCCACCTTGGTGTAGCCGATGCTGAAGATGGGGATGCCTTCCTCGGAGGCCACTTTGATCACGTCGTTTTCGTTGTAGGATTCGGAGGGATTCTCGTTTTTGCCGTCGCCCATCAGCACCAGGATCTTGCCGCCCTGGGTCTCGCTGTTCTTCAAATGCTGCAAGGCTTTGTAGGCCCCGTAATAGAGCGCCGTGTAACTGCCCTGAGGCTGGATGTCTTTCACCACCCGTTTGAGCAGTTCCTTATCGGAAGTGAAGTCCGTCAGCAGCCGATAGTCGTCCGCGTAGATCGAGATGCCGATCTTGTCCACGCTCCTCACCCGGTCTATAAAAGGCAGGATCGCCTCCTTGACCATCTGGATGGGCGCGCCGCGCATCGACCCCGATGTATCGATGCAGAGCATGATGTTTAG
>JAGOIY010000055.1:2578-12256 GCA_017995405.1 Candidatus Cloacimonadota bacterium | reverse complement strand
CAGATTGAGACAGGGTGCCTATGCCTTTATTATATCCAATACCGGCACCATGATCACCCATCCAGCAGACTCATTGCTGATGAACTACAGCATCTTCAATCTGGCTGAAGAATATGACGATACAGCTCTGATGACGATCGGGAAGAACATGATCAGGGGCGAAAGTGAACTGGTCAAAGTAAGCGGGATTTCATTTTTCCAGGACCAGTGGATCTACTATGCTCCCCTTCCTTCCAATGGATGGTCCATCGCGATTGTAGTCCAGGATTCTTATATCTTTGCCGATCGGCAAAAGCTTCTGGCGATCATATTGGCTTTTTCCGTGCTGGGCTTTTTGATCATAGCTCTGGTGATCTATCTCCGCACCCTGCAGATCCATCGTCCTCTCAAAGAGATCACCAAAGCCGCCGCGCTCATTGGTGGCGGTGATTTCGATGTTCCGCTTTCCGATCCGGGCGGTATTTATGAGATTGAACAGCTCACTCAGGGGATCGAAGCAATGAAACTGTCACTCAAGCAGTTCATCGCCAATTTGAGCGAACTCACTATCGAAAAGGAAAAGATCCAAAACGAAGTTCTCTTCGCGTCGGCGGTACAACGTAGCCTGATACCAGACAACTCGATCGCCAAAAAGATCTGCCCGGGTATCAACTGCCACGGGATCCTCAAACCCGCGGGCGCTATTGGTGGAGACCTTTACGACTTTTTCATGATCGATGAGCATCATTTCTGCTTCGCGATCGCGGACGTGGTGGGCAAAGGCATCGTCGCCGCCATGACCATGACCATGGTGACCACCTTCCTGAGAACCGTCTCGAAGCATCAAAAAAAACCGGCGGAAATGCTCTACTCCCTAAACAGCTTTCTGAGCGGTAACGAGTTGGAGTCAAATCTCATTACCATCATGCTGGGCATTATCGACATGAAGGATGGACGGCTTCTCTTTTCGAACTGCGGTCACGTTCCCTGGTTTCACAGAAAGCCAGACAGGCGCTTGATAATTCATGATGAGACTCACTCTACCGCCTTGGGAGTGTTTCCCGATATAACCATTGATGACGAAATCCTGCTGCTTGAGCCAGGAGACCAGCTGATCCTGATGACAGACGGGATCACTGAGGCAACTGACGAAGCGGGAGAGTTCTTTGGGCACAAGGGTGTGGAAGCAGCCCTTGGCGAATTGCAACACCCCAGCCCGGACGTCTCGGCAATCACGCTTTTGACCGCGGTGGAAGCTTTTAGCAGCGGTGATGGCTCCCGGGACGACATCACCATTCTGGCCCTACAATTTGAACACCCCCATCAGATAGACTAGTTACAGGGCTTTTTTGCTTGACAAGGAACAGGGGGATAAAATCCTGAATCCAATCAGTGCCGAAGTGGTGAAATAGGTAGACGCAGTGGACTCAAAATCCACCGGGCTTAGGCCCATGCCGGTTCGATTCCGGCCTTCGGCACCAAGAGCAAAAAGGAGTTCTAACCGATATTTGCGCTGTGAGAGTAGCATTTTCTATGGAAAGTCACGCGCACATGCAGTATGTGGTTTTTTTTTCCCTCTGTAGTGTGTATATTATCCGTAAACATTAATAGGGGTTATTTCTATTCCCCATAAGAAATCCTAATTATTAGGAGGAAACATGATACATCGTAATATATTCATCTCGGCCGCCCTAGCCGCTCTGATGGTCCTGCCCATGGGACTGGCAGCTATCTCACAGGGATCGCTGCTGTTTCTCACTTTTGAGCCTGGCGCCCGCGCCAACGGGATGGGACGCGCCTACTCTGCCATTGCGGATGACGCATATGCTCCCTGGTGGAATCCAGGAGCCACAGCTTTCAACCGTAAAACCCAGCTCGCTGGAACTCACACTCCCTGGCTGCAAGGCGCGGGGACTGGATTTGACGATATCTTTTATGAATATCTGGGCTGGAACCAATACTTCGACGGGATCGGCAATCTGAACGTGCACCTCACGCTTTTGGATGCCGGCACCCAACCCCAGACTGACGAAGCCGGCAACTATCTTGGCGATTTTCATAGCTTTGACTTCGCGGCGGCGTTTGGGTACAGCTATGAAGTCCTTCCCAAGCAATTGGGGGTGGGCGCCAATTTCAAGTTGATGTACAGCTATCTTGGGCCCGGCACCGGCAATACCGAAGATGATGGCAGCGCTTTTGCTTTTGCCTTTGATCTGGGCGCCAAGTATAAAGACTTGCTGGTACCCGGACTGGATGCCGCCATGGTGATTCAAAACATCGGCCCCAACGTGACATTTGTGGATCAATCGCAATCAGATCCCCTCCCAATGACATTCAGAATCGGTGCGGCTTACCGTGTCCTCGATACACCCATGAACAAATTGATTGTCTCCGCTGAAGCCAGTAAAATTCTGGCCAACGACGATCCCTTGTTCGAGCGCTTCATCACAGGCTGGGAACATATCGACGAGACCATTCTGGGAGCTGGAGCGGAATACACCTATCTTGATCTGCTTTCACTGCGCGGAGGTTATTTTGTGGATTCCGCCGGCAGTATCGTTGGCCCCAGCTTTGGCGCCGGAGTGCAGTATAAATTTGACAACCGTTACCGTCTCACCGCTGATTTTGCCATGATCGAAGCCGGAGATCTGACAGATTATAACAAAGTGTTTTCGATAGGCTTTGAGTTCTAAATAATCTCATTGATGAAGAAGATATTAGCCCTCCGGATAGCTGACAGGCTTCCGGAGGGATTGGCATTCAGGGTGGTGCGAATCACCTTTCTGTTGCTGTGGCTGTCTCTTAGCTGTGGCCTGTCCGCTCTGGGCGGTGAGACGATGTTCCTCAGAAAGGGTTGGCAGCATAATAGCCTCAAGCAACATCCCTACGCCAATCAGTTGACCAAATCAACAGATACCGCCAGAGTTGCACGCGGTCCCAACTACGATCGGTTGCTGGTGATCCTGGTGGAGTTTCAACCTGAAGCAGTTGACGACCCCAACACCACTGGTGATGGCAGATTTCAATCTCAGCCTGATCCATCCTATCTTTACAGTATTGGCAGCGCTCCTCACGACCGGGAATACTTTATGGCCAACCTGGAAGCTCTGAGATATTACTATCTGGCAGTATCCTGTGGCTCATATGACCTGAGCTATGATGTGTATCCAGACGACGGCAGCAAGCTTGTCCTCCCTCATTCCATGGGTTTTTACAACCCTCCCGGAGCCAGTTCCACGCTCTTTACCGAACGGATGGAAGAGTACTTTGCTCATAGCTTTTCTCTGGCAGACCAGCAGTTCCCTCAGATTGATTTCTCCAGTTACGGCCATTACATGATCATTCATGCCGGCTCAGACTGGCAGCACGACATTATGGGAGACACGCCATCGGATATTCCCTCCTTCTTTATCAGAGTTACCGATGATAAAGCCGTCAGTGTGGATGGCGGAACTCATTTGATCAAACACGCCTGCAACGTACCCGCCACCATATCTCAGGATTTCAGCTCCGAGACTACGGACGGAGTGACAGTGCACAGCGGCTACGGAGCCCTAAACGCGGTGATCGCTCATGAGTTTGGCCACTCGTTAGGGCTGGTGGACCTCTATAATGTGTATAATTTCCGCCCTATGGTAGGTGTGTTTGACATCATGGACAGCGGGGGCTCAGGGATATTGGTGGACCAGTTGAATGATGGCTCACTGGTGATGGTGGAAGGCATCCTTCCTGCTTTGCCAGGCGCTTTTTCCAGGACCTTGCTCTTCGAGGACTGGTACCGTGCCAATGGTTATCTCAAGGACGTTCGGGACGTGGAACTTTTCACCCCTCTTCCCCTGGCTGCCTCCAGCATGAAGCAAACTGGCCCTGTCAGCCCCAATATCTATAAGGTCCCAATCACCGGGGAAGAATACTTCCTGGTGGAAAACCGCAGTGTCGATCCCGACAACGACGGTGCCACGGCTGTTTTTGGAGCTCTGGACGGCAGGGTGGTCCTCTACCCTACTCCGTTAAACGATCCCCAAAACTTGCCATCTTATGAATATGACTATTTACTGCCATCTTTCCAGCGTCCCAACGCAGACGCTGTGGGTGGAGGAATACTGGTTTGGCACGTCAATAACGATGTGATTTATAATCAAGGGGTTGTCTATCAGGATGGCAGTTGGGCCAGCAATTTTAACAACAATACCGTCAACACAGATTATCGCAATCGAGGCGTTCAGGTGGTCGAAGCGGATGGACTGGCTGACATCGGCAACGACTGGTCCTGGTACTGGACGGGCACTCAATATGAGTATTTTCACAAGTTCCGGCCGGTCCTGGACTCAGGGGGCTATTTTCAGAACTGGTCTCAAAGCAGTTGGAAACCCATGCTGGGTCCCAACAGCGATCCCGCTTTGACCAGCTTTGCCGGGAATCCTTCGCTGTATTGGCTGGCCGGGATTGGCAACCCTGCGGCAATCATGAGTTTCGAGCTGAGAAGCGGATTCTTTGAGGGGTCCGATACGATCGCTCTTGAGAATGGAGCGGTTTCAGCACCTTTGATCGACACCAGCTTTGACCATGCTCAACTGCCTGTGTTTGGGCCCACTGGTATCCGCCTCTTCAGCACAGGCTCCAGCCCCTGGTCTGACCTTATGGGAGAATTTCCCTACACCGACGGTACAGGTAATTATCCCGTCACCCGAAGCGAGCAGACCCCAAACAGCTATCACGAACTTGTCCTCAGTATGGATGACAGGATCAGGATCATTGAGTTTGGGAACGACGCGCTGGATATGACCGATATAGATTTAGGTGCTCCACCCACACTGCAAGCCCTTGCTTACAACGACAAGGTATATACCGCAACGTCCGATGCTGTGTTCCAGATTGGCAACAACGCCATAGAGCTCAGAACAGAGCTCGCGGACACAAGAAAACTGGCAATAGCGGGAAATGAGCTTCTGGTTTTGACCAAATCCGGGATCGTCTTTCTGGACCTGAGCAACCTCAATGAAACCCGCCGCTATGCTATGAGCGGGGAATTTGGGGACTACGAGCCACTGGTGTTCTTGAATGACGAAACCAATCAAACCATCGCGGTGTTGACAAACAACCAGGGAGATATCTGGAGCTGCCGGAACAATGAAGTAGCCAGGATATTCAGCAATAATTCCACCGCGCTGCCAACGCAGTTGGGCATCACATCCATCTCAGGACAAAGCCCCATCATCTTTTTCGGGCTGGGAGACCAGGCATATGCCTTGCGGCCGGACGGAACCTATTTGAGTGGATTTCCCTATCATACTGATACTTATGACTATGAGGCCCACAGACACGTCTACTCAGTCACTCTGAGCGGAGATACCTTTATGCAAATCCCGGTTGAAGCTGAAGGTTATCATGCCGTCTCGATCCTGCCGTCATCAGTTCCGCAAAACGCTCTTAGTCTGCCCGCGAGGCTGGACAACGACCGTTTCTATTATGACGGAGCTAACGGCATCCTCTACTGGTATTTCATTGATTCTCAGGCAAATCTCTGCTATCAGTGGATGAGCGTAGAGGAGAACCCGGTCTTATGGGCAGGACCCAGAAATGATGGGACGGGTCAGTTTATGGGGGCTGAATCGCATAGCGCGTCTACTCAAACCGCGCTCAGCGCTTATGTGTATCCCAATCCGGTAAATAGCAGTCCCTTGCGGGTCAGGGCTGAACGTCTGGACTCCAACCCCGTGGAGCTAAAAGTTTACGATGTGGCCGGGAAACTGGTCTTAGATAAATCTTTCGCGGCCAACCCACTGGACAGTCGCGATTTTCAACTGGACCACAGGCTGTCCAGCGGAGTGTATTTTTTAACTGTCGGAAACGGGTCCCGCCACACCAGGATCAAGTTTGCCGTCATCAATTGAGTCCCGGTCATGAGGTAACAGTATGAAAAGATTCATTTTGCTAACAATCACATTGATGATGATGATCTCTCTGTTTGGTCAAAGTGACATAGATGATCTGATTTTTGGACCCGAGAAGCAAGATCAAGCGCCTGCAAAGGACCCCAAGCTCGCTAAGCCCACAGACGATGATTTTATTAAGGTGAATTTCGCCAAGAAAGACGCGAGGCTGGCTATGCTGTTTTCCGCTCTGTTGCCTGGAGCGGGACAGTATTATGCCGATAAATCAGCTCTAAGCACCTGGATCTTTCCCATAGTGGAAGTGGGCCTCATCGGCGGGATTATCTATTACAACGTGTCCGGCAATAAAAGGACTGATGAATTTGAGAAGTACGCCACTGGTGAGATCATTACCCAGACTTTCAACTACACTGTGGATGGGGTCGATTACAGCTATACCTACCAGGGCCCCCGCTATCAAAGGTCTTATCAAAACCTCACTCAAAACGTGCTGATGAGCTTCTTCCCCAGTGATATCTACGATAGCAATTTCTTTCGGCTGGATGCCACCAATACCCAGCATTTTTATGAGGACATCGGCAAATACAACAAGTATATCTTTGGCTGGGCAGACTGGTTCTACAACTTTGCCACCGATCCTATGACGGGAAACTTTGTACTTGATAATCCCAACTACTACGAAGGTAGCTTTCCAGGTTTGAATCTGAACACCGTGTGGATTTGGGCCGATACTCAGTATGATTACTCACGTCGCTGGACCGCTAACGTCCAGATCGATGATTTTCTGAATGGTCTCAGCGGCAATCACATCTCTCCCGGAACGACCATGGCGTCTCCCATGCGACAGGAATACATCCAGATGCGCAAAGATGCCAATTCCCAGTTTTCTATCGCCCGGATTATGACTCTGGCCCTCGCCTTCAATCATCTGGCCAGCGCTGTGGATGCCGTAATGGTCACCAATAAGGTCAACAAGACTTACATCACGCAAAACAATCTCCAACTCAAGTATTACACCGCTTTCCGTGACGGCAGGGTCTCCCCCTCCCTCGGTTTTTCCTGGTCTTTTTGATATGCGTATCGTCCTGCTTGTGCTGTTGACCACACTGCTGGCCATGCCGCTAATCGCTTTGCCGCGAATAGCATACATTGGTATGTCGGCAGCCCTGCCTGGGAGCGCGGAGCTGGCCTTGGGAAAACCTACCCGGGGCGGAATAATGATCGCGGCTGATCTGCTGTCATGGCTGGCTTGGAGCGGTTACAAAGATGAAGCACTTGATCTTGAGGATAGCTTCAAGCGCTACGCCCAGGCTTACGCCGGTGTACCCAGCAACAGCAATGATCGATACTATCAGCATATCCAACAGTATTATAGCAGCGATGAGTTCAATTCGTTTCAGGAGATGATGGCCAGAAACTTCTATCTGATATACAATTATGACCCAGAAGGGTTTTCTGAATACCTTGCGGCCAACCTCTATGCCGACGAGGAAGGGTGGCAATGGCAAAGCCCTGAGCATCATCAGAAGTTTCGAGACTTGCGCAAACAGCGGCAGAAAGCAAAAATGTATCAGAATCTGGCTTTGGGGGCCTTGCTGTTAAACCGGGGAATCAGTATAGTGGACGCCCTGTTTTTGAGTGGTAAGAAATCCGTGGCAGAGCTTCCAGTTTATTTCAGTGTGTCACCGGAGCGGGCTTTGATCTTGAACTATCGTTTTGAATTTTGAGGTTTACAGATGCGTAGATTATTGATTATAGTGCTTTTACTGGGCTCGGTGGGCCTGACAGCTCAGAGCCGGGGGTTGAAGTTTTTGAAGTCTTTGGTGGTGCCCGGGCTATCTCAGGTGTCAGAAGGCCGCAATTACGGCTACGCCATGATGGTGAGCGAAATCAGCATCATTGGGGGCATGATGTATCTGAACAGCGAGGAAAAGCTCAAAGCCAGAGAATCATATGAGTACGCGTTGAAGTTTGCTCACATCCAGCCTGGCAAGTATGACGAAAGCTATTTCAGAGACCTCAGCCGCTACAACAGCGGAGGATTTGACGCGGATGGATTCAACGCCAGAGTGAGGAGAGACGCCATGAATCTCTATCCTCACGATCCCGTAGCCCAACAGCAATACATCGATTCTCACGCTTATCCCGAAGACATGTACTGGAATTGGGATTCAGCTCAAAAGCGGGCCAGCTACAGCAAAATCAGGATAAAAACCCAGGACCTGCGTGATTTTGGACAGATCGCGGTAGGAGTGCTGCTGGTCAACCACTTAATCAGCGGTATCGATGTGCTGAGATACGACTCAGAAGGGCGCCGTTCCCAAGTCTATATGAGCATGAAGGGCAAACAGCCCATCCTCAATCTCAGCGTCAGCTTCTAGGCTGTCATCCCCTTTTTTCTCACTTACAGGTATCGCACGCTTATCCTGTGCTGAGGCATGGGATAGGCGTGCGAGGAGCACGGGATAGGCAAAGGAGGCTAAAGGGCAAGATTGCTGTCAGCCCGTCCGGATCAGAAAATGGCTTTAATCAGCGTTTCCGGGTCCAGTCTAAAGGGAGAGCCTTTACCTTCAAAGAAGCTGTGAGCATCGATCAGATGGATGCTGAGGGAGGTCCACCGTACACTCAGGCCCATACTTTTATTGAATAGGGTGGTGATCGCCTTGCGGTGTACGCCGGGATGTCCAAAGGGGCATGGAAGCTTGCCTCTGACTACATCGGTGCTCACCAGATACTTGTCTTCCACCAGCACTTCCTCACCAGGGAAATCCCAGCTCTGTTTAGTCAGATATTCCATCCGGGCGGCGATTTCTTTGGCGGTCTTGCCCAAATTGTCCACCACAAGCTCGTCGTCTTGGATGATCTCGTTCAAATTACGTCTGTCATCGCCCAGGAAGCCGTTCAGAGTGATGATTCCGGGCTTCATTCTGGCCATGATTTTGATTTCCTGAGGAGTTGCTTTCATATTATCATCCAAAACTGTCAAAATAGATTTTGTCTGCGGGTACGCCCAGTTCCCTCAGGGATTTGGTAACGGCGTTGATCATACCGGGGCTGCCGCAGAGGTAGGCTTCGGTTTTGAGGGGATCGCGGATAACGTCTTTAAAGTAAGGCATCACAAAACCAGTCTTGCCCTGCCAGTTGTCGTCTGGCTCCATATGAGATAAAACAGGCTCATAACTGAAAGCGGGAAACACCTGCTCGAAAGCCTTCATTTCGTCTGTCAGATAGAGGTCTTTAGTAGTCCTGGCGCCAAAGAAATAGGTCATCTTTCTGTCGCAACCGGTTACCTTCAGATGTTCGAGCATCGATTTGATGGGGGCTTTGCCACTACCCCCTGCCACGAAAATGATATCGGCGTCGGTGTCACGGATAAAGAAATCACCATAGGGACCTGTAACCTCTACTTCGTCGCCTACCTGGAGGTGTTGGTGCACCCAGGTGGTGCAGATGCCTTCAGGGACGAGGCGGATGATCAGCTGAAAACGATCGGTATCTTCAGGACGGGACGAGATGGAATAGGCCCTGCTGACGCTTTGACGCATCTTGCCATAGGGCTTGGTGTTGACCTGAACATATTGCCCGGCCAGAAAATCGATGGTTTCGCCTTCCTGGAGTTTGAATGTGACGCCTTTGATGTCGTAGGTGTAATCCACTATCTCCGAAATGCTTGTCTTATATTTGCGGATGTTGAAGATAGCATCAGGGATTTGGATAGCGATGTCAGACTTCACTTTCACCTGGCAAGCCAGCCTCACGTTTGTGGCCATCTCACTTTTGGAGAGCAAGGGTCGTTCGGTGGGCA
>JAGOIY010000055.1:0-2478 GCA_017995405.1 Candidatus Cloacimonadota bacterium | reverse complement strand
AACGGGACCAGCACATAGTGGTACACCAGCCAGTTCAAACCAGCGGTGGCGGTAAGGACGAAGATCACCGCAATTCCAAGTCCGGCAGAAGATTCCACCTCTCTCGAAACGGAGAGGAAGGAGCACATACCCAGAAAGTTGGTCAGCAGGATATTGCTGGTAAAGATAGCGGCCCAAAACAGCACAAAAGCTGAAATATCCATTATTTGGCCCCTTTATAATAGTAGGTGTTGATAGCCCAGATCATCAAAGCCAGGATAAAGAACGCGCTGGGCGCCATCACCATGATCGACCAATTGGTCCAGCCGGCCCCCATCACTCTGAAACCAAACAGGGTGCCAAATCCAAACAACTCTCTGACAAAGGCAATCAACAGAAGCACCAGAGTGTATCCCACGCCAGCCCCGATCCCGTCTATCATTGCGTCCACAGGCTTGTTTTGAGAGGCAAAGGCTTCCGCTCTGCCCATCAGGATGCAGTTGGTGATGATCAAACCAACGTAGGGTCCCAGCTGTTTGCTGATTTCGGGCATCCAGGCTTTGAGCAGGATATCCACAATGATCACGTAAGCACCAATGATCAGAGTCTGGGCCATCATTCTGACGCTGCGGGGAGTATATGATCTGATCAATGAGATAGTATAATTGGCCAGGGCCAGGGAGAAGATCACCCCCAGTCCCATGATCAGGCTGTTGAGCATCAGGTTTGTAACCGCCAGCGAGGAACAGATTCCCAGAATTTGTTTCCAGACGCTGTTTTCTTTGAAAGCGCTGACGATGAAGATATCTTTTTTGGTCATCGCTGGCCTCCCGGGTGATTTTGATCGTGGAGCTTTTGAAGCTCCGTGCTGAGCATATTCAATACCGCGGCGCTGGTGATGGTAGCCCCCGTTACTTGATTAACCTGATTGGGATTGGCTTGTTGAGCTTCAGGAATTAGCTCGAGGTCCATAAACTTGCCGTCGGTGATCACAGTGCGATAACGGAACTGGGCCTGAAACCACTCTTCGGAAATTCTGGCCCCCAGTCCGGGAGTCTCCATCTGTTCATAAATGGCCAGATCTCTGATCTGAGTTAAATCCGGGGATAGCGACACCAGTCCCCGCATCGAACCCCAGAGCCCTTTGCCGGGAATATCCACGCAGCGCACGATCACGGAATCGTTTATGCTTACAGCCCAGGAATCCCGCTCCTCACCTTTGAGAGGGCTCTTTGTAATGTATTGATCATAGCTTTGGGGATATCGGGAAGTGATGTCAGTCGCACTGATCCCGGTTGCCTTTGAGATAGATGAGGCGCAGAGTTGCAGAACCAGCTTTTGATAACTTTCCCGTTTGTAGGTCTCGATCCTGTTTTCGCTAAAACGAAAAAGGACGGCCAGGATTCCCACAAAAATAAGGCAGACCACTATCATAAAGATCACGGGGTAGGACATGGTCTCAATGAAGGGAACTCTTTCTTTGCTCATGCCTTAGCTCCCTTTTTAGTCCGTTTGTCCAAATAGTACTCGATGATCGGCATAAACGAATTCGCCAGCAGCAAGGCAAACATAAAACCTTCCGCGAATAGCGAGTAGCGACGGATAAACACAGTCAGAAATCCGATCAGGACGCCATAAATCCAGATGGCCAATTTTCCTTTGGCCTGAGACACGGGATCGGTGGTCATATACACTACTCCAAACAGAGCGCCACCACTGGCCAGAAAGTAAACAGGATTCTCACCGGGATAAAAGATGAATCCAAAGACCAGCAGAGACAGCACCGTGGCTACCATGGGCTGCCATTTGGCTGTCTTGGTGAGGACCAAATAGATCCCTGCCAGGATGATCAGCAGGGCGGATGTCTCACCAATCGAGCCAGGCACAAAACCCAGAAAGGCGTCTTTGAAGGAATAGATCAGCTCTTCCTTGAGACGATAATGTCCCATGATAGTGGCACTGGTTTCCATTCCGGCCCGGGCTGTCCAGCTCGCCAACCCACCTGGGAAATCGCTTAGTAAGAAGGGTTTTAGCCAGGCGATCGTCATTTGCTGGGGAAAAGCGACATACACAAAGGTCCTTCCCAGAATGGCTGGATTGAAGGGATTGGTGCCAAAACCACCAAATACCATCTTACCAAACGCTATAGAAATCACAGCTGCTACCGCACTCATCCACAATGGGATGGTGGGAGGAAGCGTCATCGCGACCAAAGTGGCCGTGACAAAGGCAGCCATAGTGACCTTTGCGCCTTTTTTGGTGCGGATAAAGAGGTATTCCGTGATATAGGCAGCTATATTGGCCACCAATACAACCGCCAGCACCCTCCAGCCAAACAAATATACCGCGAAGATCAACAAGGGTGCCAGCGCGTAGAGCACGCGATTCATCACCGCCTGTTTCATCAATCTTTCAAACATGATGGGTGTCTCCCTTATCATTGGAAGCATCACTCAGAGCAATCAAATCCTGAGTGGCATGAGATGTATGTGATTGCGA
>JAGOIY010000186.1 GCA_017995405.1 Candidatus Cloacimonadota bacterium | reverse complement strand
CTGTCTGCTGCCAACTTGAGCCAGAGAGTGGATTTGGCCCCTGCCAGCCATGACGAGACCTCTCTGAACTCCGCCGGCTTTGGCTGGCAAAGCGCTCCCGGGACTTTACGACTGCCAGTCAAGACGATCAACCTGCTTTTACCCCCTGGCGCTGAACTGCAATCCTGGACTGCCGGTCTGGGCTCTACCGTCAGCCTCGCAGGTGCCGCCCCTCAGATCAATCCCGCCTTCAGCGATGGCGAACGGAGCTTGAATTCCCCTCGCAGAGACAATAGCTCGCAGCGCTGCATCTATCTGGGCCTCAGAAACTGGGGAGACCTGCGGTTTGCCTCTTTCAGAGTGCTTCCCGCCCTTTGGGATGAGGCCACGGAGCGCTGGCTCTGGAGCAGAGACATCAGCCTGAGCGTGGAGTTTACAGCTTTAGAAAAGGCCGTGGCAGTGGTCCCTCCCAGCTTCCGGCAGCTTGACAAGCGCGCTTCCTTCTTTGCCAATGCCAGCGATCTCGACAAATGGTACTCAGCCAGCGGCAGCAAGTTTTATGACATCCTCTATGTGGGCACGCCAGCTTCCTATGCCGCCATCTCAGCTCTGGAGGCCTTCCGCAACTCTCAGGGCTTCATCACCTCCTTTGCCAATATCGCCACCATCCTGGCCGAAACGGCTGGCTCCAATCCGGCGGATAAGCTGCGTAACTATCTTATCTCAGAATATCTTGCCCATCCCTTCACTTATCTCGTGCTGCTGGGAGATTATGACGTGGTACCGGTGGCCATGCTGACGCCCGAACCGGATGGCTATGAGACGGTGCCCTCGGATTTCTTCTATGGCGACCTGAGCAGCATTATCGACACGGACGGCGATTTGCTCCTGGGTGAGTACTCCAGCGCCGAAGGCAATCAGGACTGGGGAGTGGATTTTACCCCGGAAGTCTTTGTGGGACGCTTCTCCACCAATTCCGCCACCGAACTGGAAGCCATCGCGGCCCGCGTGGTCGCTTTTGAGCAGTCTGAAGCCGCCTGGAAAAACAATGCCCTCCTGCCGGCCGCTTTTCTAAACTATCAAAATGAGCCGGAAACCGGATTTCTGCAGACCGACGGGGCCGACTTTATGGAATACGTCAAAGCCTCCGTTCTATCTGGCATGAACTGCAGCACCATGTATGAGCAGACCGGAGTGGTGCTTTCCCATCCCAGCGATCTGGCCCTCGATTACGACCTCTTGAAAAACCTGCTCAGTTCCCAAAGTTACGGCTTGTTGAACTGGAGCGCCCATGGCTCTTCCACCTCCTCATCCCGCAAGGTCTGGATCAACGACGACAACGCCAATCTGCTACCCGACAGCTGGGAAATGGACTGGATGAATCTCGTGAACCGTCAGAGCTTCAACGGTTTAGTTAATCAGGACGGCATGGTGATCTTCATGGCTTCCTGTTACAACGGCATGATCGATCACACTGGCCTTTCCCTGGCGGAGCACGCTCTCGTCAAAAAAGGCGTGGCTGTCTTTGGCGCTACCCGCACCGGCTGGTATAAAATCGGCTGGATCAATCCCGGCTGGGGTGGTCTCAGCAGCTACAACTATCACGTGCTAGAAAACTATGTGCCTCACCAGATGTCGGTTGGAGCGGCCGCGGCCTGGACCAATCTGCTCCACACCCAGTATTACCTCTTTGGCGATCCGGTGGATTCGGGTGGCATCATCTGGCCCGAACTGCAAAACGTGTATACCTATCTCCTCTATGGAGATCCGGTGGTGGGACACACTGCCGCTCAGACAGCTCCGGAGGGAGAAATCCTCGTCTGGGAACCTATGGGAAACGACGCTTTCAAGGTGATCAACGCTCTGCACGCGTCCGGACGCTGGAACGTGGTCCACACCGACAAACTGATCCCTGATTATGACTATATCGATCGCTTTGACGCGGTCTTCGCGCTCTTCGGAAGGGGAGACACGGCCTATATCCTCAATCCCGCTTCGCTGGAATACAACCTCTTGAATTCCTACCTTGAAAACGGCGGAAAACTCTATCTGGAAGGCATGGTGGGCTGGGACCCGATGGACACATTCTGGGGCAAATTTGGCACTCACGCGCCTCTGGACATGCTGGCCCGCATCGACGCGGTGGGTTTTAACGGTTCCGGGATCGATTACGTCTGGCTCTACGATCAGACCGATACCTATACCGATGCCCTGCTTCCATTTAGCGCGTCGGCCATTCCAATCTTCCACACCGTCAATGTGGATTATCCCCAGGCTAATATTGGCATCTGGAATTCGGACGGCCAGTATCGCAGCATTGCCTCATCCTTCAGCCTGGGAGATATCCTGCCCGGAAACCCTGGAATTGATGAATTGATCCAGGTGATCTGCGACACCCTCGATGTGGGCGAAAGCGCTGTGGTGGCCAACGACGATCCCACCACACCAGCAGCGATGGCAGGCCTGAAAGCATGGCCCAATCCCTTTGGGGGGTCGGTAAACATCAGTCTGGAACTCAAATACGCCGCTCCGGTCCGGATGGAAGTCTTCAATCTGCGCGGCCAGAAGCTCCGCACCCTTAATCTGCCTGTCGCCAAAGGCATCAGAGCACTCAGCTGGGATGGGCGCGATGCATCCGGAACCACCTGTCCCACTGGAATATACATCCTCAGGGCCACAGCCAGCGGCCAGCCCCAGACCCTCAAAGTATTGAAGATTAAGTAGTCCATCCAGCGCGTTGATCATCCCCGCCAT
>JAGOIY010000185.1 GCA_017995405.1 Candidatus Cloacimonadota bacterium | reverse complement strand
ATTCAGTCTAAAACTTTGAGGTTAATACTTATGGCTTCCATGGCAGATATAAGAAATGGAATGATCATCGAGTTCAAAGACGGTCTCTTTGAAGTGGTGGAATTCCTGCACGTCAAGCCAGGCAAAGGCCCGGCCTTTATGCGTACCAAGCTGAAAAACGTGCGCACCGGCCGCGTCCTTGAGAACACTTTCCGCGACAGCGATACTTTCAACGAAGTGCGCATCGAACGCAACAAGATGGAGTACCTCTACAAAGACGGTACTTTCTTTATCTTGATGGACCTGGAGACCTACGAGCAGATCCATGTGGACGAGGCTGTGATCGGTGAACGCGAAAAGCTGATGATGGACAATATGGAAGTGATGGTCATGCGCGCTCCCGATGGAGAAATCCTGGGCGTGGAACTGCCGCTTACCGTGATCCAGACCATCGCTGAATGCGAGCCCAACGTCAAAGGCAACACCGCTTCCGGTAGTGGCAAAACAGCCTACACCGAGACCGGTTTGCGCATCACCGTCCCCTTCTTTGTGGAATCGGGCGAGAAAGTCAAGATCGATACCCGCAGTGGCGAATACGTCGAGCGGGCCAACTAATTAATTAAAGAAAAGCGCTGAGAGGCGCGAAGAGGAAATAATGGGAAAGGTAAAAAGTTTTTCCGCCAAGCTGGCTCACGAAACCTCGAACGAAGGTAAAGTGATGTGCCCCGTTTGCAACACCGAGATCAAGAAAGTGAAAGTGGTCGGCAACAAAAAAGGCCAGGCCGGTTGGTCACCCCGCTATGATTTTGTGAAGGTTTGCAAGTGCAACGAGGCTGATTTTCTGGCTGGCAAGATACTGTAAGACTATCAGATAAGCTGTGTTAACAGAATCCGCGAACTCGTTCGCCCCGGGTCTTTATTCCGGAGCGAACGAGTTTTTTATTGACAGCGCCATGGCATCGAGCAAGCTGGCGCCCGTTTCCATTCGGCGTGGATGACTTGATTGCATCCCTTGTTTGTGTTCTTCATCAATAAAGTCCCAAGGGGGATTGTGGCATGTTGCCAATCAAGCCGTATCTGGTCCTGAGCCTTATGATTTGCGTGGCTTCCACGCTGCTGGCATTGGTGCCGCCGCATCCGATGTCCACTCATGTTCCTTCGTCCTGGGAACCCGTCAGGATAGAAGCGCCGCTCTCTCAAGACGGCAGTCTGCTGAAGGCCCAGCGCGTGCTGCCTAACAATATCCTGGTGCTGAGAGTGCAGTTTTCCGACTTCGGTTTTGTGTCCCAACCCGCTTATCCTGATCAACTGGCGCACGATGACGTCTTTTTCAACCGTTGGATGCTGCATCTGTCTGATTTCTTTGCGGATGCCTCACACTATCAGTATGAGCTGAGTTACACACTCCATCCTGAGGTGATCACACTTCCTCATCCGATGGCCTATTACGGAGGAGACACATCCGAAAAGATCGATGCCAGAATCGCTGAACTGGCCAGGGATTTGGTGGACGCCGTGGATGATGAGGTGGATTTCAACCAGCATGGCGGATTGATTATCTTTCATGCCGGGGCCGGACAGGAATCTGACATTAACGGGATCAGGACTGATCTGATCTGGAGCACCTTTCTGACCCGCAAGACTTTACAAGCGGCATTTGCCCCCAACAATGATAATTATCCCGGCCTCTCAACTGATGACGGGGCTAATCTGATCAACATCGTGATCGTTCCTGAGCATGAGTTTCAGGATTACTTCCCAGCGGAAGGGCAGCAGGACGCGGAAGCTTATCTCTTTAGCATCTATGGAGTTCTGACTCACCAGTTTGCCCATATCATCGGGCTGCCCACCCTCTTTGACAACGATTCCAGCAATGGCACCTCTCAGGGAATCGGCAATTGGGGCTTGATGGGAACGGGGGTCTGGAACGCCAGCGGCTATGTTCCCGCTCAGCTAAGCGCTTGGAGCAGAATGTTTTTGGGTTGGGAGACGCCGATCTCGGTATCGGGTGATGCCACAGGCCTGTTGGTGGATTATTTTCTGGACCACGCGACGGGGAGGAACCGGCTCTACAAGCTGCCCATTTCGGCCACGGAGTATTTCCTGATCGAAAACCGGCAGCAGAATCCCGACGGCAGTCTGGACCCCTATTCCAATACTCCCAGCTACACCTTCAAGCTCCTGCCTGAGGGCGAGCAGGATTATTACGAGAACTACCCGCTGCTTCCCTTCTTTAACTTCATGGAAAACAGATACATCGGCAGCGAGTGGGACTTCTTTTTACCGGGATTGGGAGGCCCTGTACCCTCGGGACAGATGATGCTGCAAGACGGTTCCGGCCTGCTGATCTGGCATATCGATGAAGCCGTTATAGCTGAAAACTTCACCACCAATTTTGACCGCAACCGCATCAATGCCGATTCCCGTCACAAGGGAGTCGATCTGGAAGAAGCCGACGGCATCCAACATCTCGACACGGCCATCTACGATCCTTACAAATGGGGTAGTCCGTTTGACGCGTTCCGGCAGGACAACAACGAATACTTTGGCAATCCCACCTATCAAGGTTTAATGAGCCTTCCCACTGCTGAGAGCTATTATGGCGGGATCCCTCTCGAGGTCTATGATATTGGCCCTAACGGCAATCAGATGAGCTTCTCCGTACGCTTTAGCTGGAGACTGAGCTCCGACTACGTGGGCCCCAATCCCATCAATGCCGCTATCCTGGATCTGGACGGCGATCAGGAAGATGAAGTCTTCTACGCGATGCCGGATGGAGAGCTGTACGCATGG
>JAGOIY010000054.1:9014-12752 GCA_017995405.1 Candidatus Cloacimonadota bacterium | reverse complement strand
AGTTGCGCTCTACCTGATCTTCCCACAGCGGTTTATCTGCTCAGGGTGCGGGACGGAGTGAATAGATACGTGGCCAGGATCTGCGTGCGGGATTAGCGCACGAGCTTGTCTCCCAGTCCTTTCCCTTTAGCCTCCTTTACTCCACCTATACTCCACCTATGCCTCTCCTTTGCCTAGGTAAAGGAGGAGTGCACGTGGGGAGCAGCTGAGGTGGTAGAGGAGATAGGACAGGCAGCGATATTAACTTGACACGAAAGGCGCGTTTTGATATTTGGGGATCATCACAGATTTGGGGGAAAGCGATGATCAAAAGGCTGATCGGTTTTGTGTGTGTCATGGCCGCCATCTGTCTGCGGGCCGGGATTGTGGTCCCTTTGCCCAGTGGCGACGTGATGCGTCTATACTCAGGCTATTCGGCCCTGGTGATAGGGAATAGCGATTACAAACACTTCCCCAGGCTCAAGGGCGTAAAAAAAGACATTCAGGATGTGGCGAAGCTCTTTACCAAGCTGGGTATCCCCTGCGAGATAAAGGAAAATCTCAACGCGGAGCAGATGCTGGCCGCTCTATACCAGTTTGTGGAGCTCAAAGGCTCCGATCCCGATCTGGGCCTCATTCTATACTACGCGGGTCACGGCTACACGGAAGAGACCTACGACGGTTCCTCGGTAGGTTATATCGTTCCGGTGGACGCTCCCTTGTATCGCAAGGACAAGAATCTCTTCCGCCAGCGCAGCATTTCCATGAACAAGATCAAGGAAATGGCCACCATCATCAGGTCCAAACACGTCCTCATGATCTTTGACAGTTGCTTTGCCGGAACGGTTTTTCGAGGCGATCCGGCTTTGCCTACAGAAATAGACGAAAAGGTATCCCAGCCCGTCCGTCAGTTCATCACGGCCGGGGATGAAAATGAGGAAGTGCCTGATGTGAGCATCTTTAAGGCTACTCTGCTGAAAGCCCTGGGAGACGGTCTTGCCGATTTAAACCAGGACGGATTTGTCACCGCCAACGAGCTGGGACATTATCTGAAAAGTGAGGTGGTAAACTACTCCAAAGGCGCTCAGCATCCCCAGTACGGAAAGCTGTACGAGCCCAATTACAACCGGGGGGATTTTGTCTTCGCCCTTGCCAATCCTCCCAGGCAAAAAAAGCTCGACCCCGCCCCCAAAAATGATCCCGAGCCGAAAGTGGAAACCCAGTGGCTATATGGCAAACTGGAAATAGAAAGCAACGTGGACGCGACGCTCTATTTGAATGGGGCGGAGCAGAGTGAGATCCTCGCCGGCCAAAGATCCAGTTTTGAACTGGGGGTGGGAGACTACACAGTGGAGTTGAGGACGGCCTCTTCCACCCAAAAGAAGCTGGCAACCGTCAGGACGGACAAGCTGGACAGGCTGAGCTTTGAGTTTGATAAAAGCGCCGCCGCGCTGAACACTCCCAAAAAAGCGTCCCAAAAACAAAGCACCGGCCCCAAGGTGGACACGGCCCGCACCACTCCACCCAAAGAATTCATTCGGGTGGGAGGGGGCAGCTTCAAAAGGGGCTGCGAGCAGGGATATCAGGATTCCAAACCCGTCCGCGATATCACCGTCAATTCGTTTTATATCTACGCGCGCGAGGTCACACAGAGGCAGTGGAAGGAAGTGATGCCCAACAACCCCTCCGCCTTTCAAAACGATGATAAACCCGTGGACAGCGTCTCCTGGTTTGACGCCGTCGATTACTGCAACCGACGCAGCCGCAAGGAGGGCCTCAATCCCTGCTACGTGATCGACAAGGCCGGATCTAACGGAATCGGACAAAACGCTGAAGATCAGAGCGAGTGGAAAGTGAGCGTGAACTGGAACGCCAACGGTTATCGCCTGCCCACGGAACTGGAATGGGAGTATGCCGCCCGGGGTGGAAACCAAAGCAGGCAAAGCGATTACAGCGGAGTGGGGGCCCTCTCCCAACTGGCCTGGTTCAGCCAGAATTCCGCTGCGCTTGGCAAAGATCATCCGGACTACGGGACACACCCCGTGGGAACAAAAGACCCCAACGAACTGGGTCTCTATGATATGAGCGGAAACGTCTGCGAATGGGTTTGGGACTGGTATGACGCCGGCTATTATGCCAAGGCTTCGTCCGTTGATCCACGCGGACCGGTTTCCGGAACGGAGAAAGTGCTGAGAGGCGGCAGCTGGTTAGACTACGGGCCCGTTTCCTGTCATGTGGCCTATCGCTACAGCGCCAAACCCATGGTATCTTTCCAAACTTTTGGTTTCAGAGTTGCCCGGAGCATGAAATGATCCGCCGCAGTTTATTGGGCTTGAGTGCCCGTCTTCAGGCAGGTTTATGGAGTAGCTAGCGTCCTCGGTTGCGAGATCGGGTCACTCGGCAGATTGGAATTCGGCTCCACTGGCAAGCCCATTCAAAATCCAAACATTCTCTGTAGCTCTCTCTGGTTCCTCGGTATCTCTGTAGTGAAAAAAGAAACCTCTGTAGCTCAGTAGTTAGAGCACGCCGCCGAGTTGGAAATCGACAAAGCGGGCCCATGGAAACGAAGACGCTTCCAACCCCAATAGCGAGCGTTTCTGGCAGATGTCCTCCCCAATGACAATTCTCAACTCTCAATTCGCCTTGATTTATCATTGACAAAAGTCCTGCCCCCTAGCTTTCATGCCAAAAAACATAAAATACTTCCACAGGAGAACTTATGTCCTATCGCGTACTCGCCATCAACCCCGGTTCCACCTCCACCAAGATTGCCGTGTATGACGGAGACCGTCCGGTTTTTGAAAAGGTGCTGCGGCACGAACCGGAAGAGCTGGCCCCCTATCCCACGATTATAGACCAGTATGATTTTCGCAGGCAGTTGGTGATGGAGGCCATGCGGGAAAACCAGGTCCCGCCTTCCACTCTGCATGCCGTGGTCGGTCGTGGCGGCTTGGTCCGTCCCGTCTGTGGCGGCACTTGGAAGATCACTCCTCAGATGCTGGAAGACCTCAAGGACACCAGCCGCTGGGGCCGCATCCACGCCTCCAATCTGGGCGCCTTTATGGCAGATGCCATCGCCAAAGAGCTGAATATTCCAGCCTTTATCGTGGACCCCGTGGTGGTGGATGAATTTGACGAGATTGCCCGGATTTCCGGTATTCCTGAGATCGAGCGTAAATCCCTGCTGCACGCTCTCAACCTGCGTTACATCGCCAGGCTTTGCGCTCAGGAATTGGGCAAGGATTTTCATCAGACCAATCAGATCGGCGTTCACATGGGTGGCGGCATCTCCGTGGCGGCCATTTTGGGCGGACGGGTGGTGGACGTCAACAATGCCCTTCTGGGGATGGGACCTTTTTCACCGCAAAGAGCTGGAGCACTGCCGATTGGCGACCTGCTTGACATGGCTTACAGCGGTAAATATTCCAAGAAAGAACTCACTGACTACCTTTCAAAGAAGGGCGGTTTGATGGCCTACCTGGGCACGGACAGCGGGATCGAAATCAACAAACGCATCCGCGAAGGCGATGAAAAAGCCAAACTCATCCAGGACGCCATGTGCTATCAGGTGGCCAAAGAGATCGGGGCCTGTGCCACGGTCCTCAAAGGCAAGGTGGATTGCGTCTTCATGAGCGGCGGGCTGGTATATAACGACCTGATCGTGGAAGCAATCCGCGAGCGGGCTGGCTTTATTGCGCCCTTTATGCTCTACCCCGGCGAAAAGGAAATGGAAGCCCTCAGCATGGGCGGCGTGCGGGT
>JAGOIY010000054.1:6009-8914 GCA_017995405.1 Candidatus Cloacimonadota bacterium | reverse complement strand
GGCCTGCTGCTGCTTTTATCCCTCAATCTGAGCGCTCAAAGCTCCGAGACCTGGACGGTGCTGGTCTATATAGCCGGTGACAACAACCTCTGGCAAAACGCCGTTCAGGACATCAACGACATGGAAAGCGCCAATCTGCCAGAGGAACTTACCCTGGTGGTGCAGAGCGACCTGCCCGCCTCCAGTCCCTATCCCGGAGGCCAGAGACGCCTCATCCGCCAGGATAGCTCACCCGATATTACCTCGCCACTGATTCAGTCCCTGGGAACCATCAACAGCGGTAAGGCACAGACTCTCAACGACTTTGCCCGCTGGGGCTTCAATCAGTATCCCTCCACCCGTAAAGCGCTGTTCATCTGGGGACACGGCAACAGTTGGTTTAAAGAGGATTCCTCCAAGTGGATCTGCCCCGATGACGACGCTCAGGAAGTGATGCACGTCTGGAACGGCAGCCTCAGATACGCTTTAAGCGGGCTGCCATATCTGGACATCCTGCTCTTCGACGCTTGCAGCATGCAAAGCCTGGAAGTGCTGAGCGAGGTGAAAGACGCTGCCTGGAGGATTATTGGCTCGGAAGAACTGGTCCCCGCGGCCGGCTTTCCCTATCAGGACTTTCTGGACTGGTTCAATGGTGTCTATAATGCCGAGCAGATCTGCTATGGAATCGTGGACGCCTATATCGCTTCCTACCAGCCGGGCGGCAGTCAAAATCCCGGTGGAGCGAACCTGCGGGTTACCTGTTCCGCGGTGCGGGGCAATGAGATGAACACGTTTTTGGGGGTGCTGCAAGGCTTCAACCTCAAATACCGCGAGCGGGCCACGGAACTGCTCTCCTATCGGGAAGGCTGTTGGGAGATGAATGACGGCTACAACGATGTGGATATCTATGAATACCTTAGAGCGGTGAGGGCAAAAACCTCTGATCCAGTAATGGCGGACGATGCCGACACCGTGATCAACGCCTGGTATCTGACCAGGGTGCTGGAGGCCAATCTGAATCTGCCCCCCAGCGTAGGCGGGGCCGCCATCTGGTTTCCCTGGCACCGGCAGTATTTTGACTCGCTCTGGACCTATTACGTGGAGCTGGATTTTTCCGTCAGCCGCTGGATCAGCCTGCTCAATCTGGCTTACGGACCCGATGAAACCGCGCCTTATACTCCTCAGGTGCTCAGCGCTCAGCAATCGCTGGGATCTCTGCTGCTGAGGATCAAGCTCAATCCCGATCCGGATGATCTGACTCTGAAGGTCCAAATCCAGACGGCAGACAGCCTGCAAACCCTGGATTATCCACTGGATTGGGGGGCTGAGGATGTCACCCTGCGGATTCCGGTTTCAGGTGCGGGGAGCGTCACAGTGCAGAGCTATGACCGGTCCTTCAACCTCTCCGGACCGGCCTCCGCGAGCTTTCAATTCAAGCCCTTGCCGCTGCTGCTGGAAGTCCACCCCAATCCCCTGTTGAAAAACAGCGGCGGGATTCTGCGCTGGACGATCCCCACCGGAGTGACGGGTGAGGGCAGCCTGGAAATCTACAACCTCAGAGGGCAAAAAGTGCTGCAACGCTCTCTGGGACAGCTTTCTCCGGGAGAAGGAGCTGCCTTGCCAGCCACCTGGCCCGAGTTTATGGACCTGGGCAGAGGATTGTATCTCTTGCGCCTCAAAGTGGGGAAGATCACAGCCCGGGCCAAACTCACTATACTCTAGTGGATCAGAGGCTTGCTGGCAATGTGGATAAGATGTGGATAACTTTTAGGCCTTTGTGGATGGAAATTGTAAGCCTATCAATATCAACTATATACGCTGGCGGGATTATCCACCGCCATTGTGGATAAGTGTGTAGATATATGCAAATTCATAGCTTAAAAAAAGGAGTGTGAATGCCTGATTTCCTGAGCAAAAACCGCGTCTCTGAGCTGGCTGCCCTCAAACAAAAAAAACAGCGCCGGGCCCAGGGACTCTGTGTGCTGGAAGGACTCCGCCTCATCACTCAACTCGCTGCAGACGGCATCCTGCCCAAAGAAGTCTATTTGCTGGATGGGGAAGAGGCGCTGCCGGCGCTGGCTTCAGTTCCGGCTTTTATCTGTGACCAGCGCGCTATGGAGAGGATCTGCGACACCGAACATCCTCAGGGCCTGGCAGCGCTTTATGAACTGCCCAAGAGCGACTTCAAAGGGTTTCGGCGGGCTTTTTATCTGGACGGTATTTCCGATCCCGGCAATCTGGGCACCATCTTCAGGTTGGCTATGGCCTTTGGGATCGATGCCGTTTTGCTGTCTGAAGGCTGTGCCGATCCAGCCTCTCCCAAAGTGATAAGATCTTCCCTGGGAGCGGTTTACAAGGTACCATATGCCCAGATGAATCCCATCGCGCTCAAACTGCCGGGCCTCAAAGTCGTCGGCACCAGTGCTGAGGGTGACACTGCTCTTCATGCTTTCCAGCCTCCCGCCAGAGCGCCGATGCTGATCGTGATCGGTTCCGAAGCACATGGCGTCACTCCTGAAGTGGCCAAGCGCTGTGAGACGATGCTCAGGATTGAAATGGCCCCCGGGATGGAATCTCTCAACGCGGCCGTCGCGGCAGGCATTGTGGCGCATCATCTATGGGTTGAGAGTTTAACTTCATAAAACACAGAGTAAAGCAGAGGTTTGACAAGAGAAAAGCAGAGGTTTTTCAAAACAGAGGAACAGAGTTTTTTGGGGGGACTGAGAATTGACAATTTGAGAGGAGCCTGCAAAACGCCAGGGAGAGTGAAGGGCACGGATTTGATGAATTGATGGTAAGTGATGAGGGGTTTCAAGGTTTTTGGGATGGACTGCGGAGACACGGAGTTTTTCTTTTCACCCCAGAGGCCACGGAGGACACAGAGAGAGACCCGGAGGATTTAGAATGCTCTTAATAGTGGAGCCGG
>JAGOIY010000054.1:0-5909 GCA_017995405.1 Candidatus Cloacimonadota bacterium | reverse complement strand
GGCAGTATGTTCAGTGGCAAGACGGAGGAACTGATCCGCAGGATCCGCCGGGCCGAATATGCCAGGCAGAGAGTGCTGGTCTTCAAGCCCGCCATCGACGACCGTTACGACGCCAACAACATCGTTTCCCACTCCCAGATGCAGGCCCCCTCTATTCCGATTGGCGAGGCGGGCGAGATATATCAGTACATCACGGATGATGTCAAGATCATTGCCATAGATGAGGCCCAGTTCTTTGATGCCAGCATCGTGGGCATTGTCAACGACCTGGCGGATCGGGGTTTGAGAGTGATCGTGGCCGGTCTGGATCAGGATTACAAGGGCAATCCCTTTGGCAGCATGCCAGAGCTGTTGGCCGTGGCGGAATATGTGACCAAAAACCTGGCCATCTGCGTCAAATGCGGCAATCCCGCCAACCGCACGCAACGCACCATCCACAAAGGCGAGCAGATCCTGGTGGGCAGCACCGAGGCCTATGAGGCGCGTTGCCGCAACTGCCACGAGATCCTGGACTAAGAGCTTTGAGTTACACCCCCCTCCAGGTCCTGCTCCTTTTCCTTATTCGTCTGCTCCAGATCTATAACTGGCTGATCCTGGGCCGGGTTTTGATGAGCTGGATCATCCGCGATCCCAACAACCGTTTTTACCACTTTCTCTACAGCATCACGGAGCCCCTTTTGGGCCGCATCCGTAACCTCATGCCCTCCATGGGCCTGGATTTGTCACCCATCATTGCCTATTTCATCCTGAATCTGGTATCCGGGATGCTGGGCGCTCTGTTATAAATTAAGGGAGGAACACCATGTCCCTGACACCTATAGACGTACGCCATCAGGAGTTTAGCGGCTCTATGTTCGGCTACAGCAAGAAAGAGGTGCGCGCTTTTCTGGAGCAGTTGGCCTCTGAAATGGAAGACTATCAAAACCGCCAGGAGCGGGAACTGCAGCGCCGCGAGCAGATGCAGTATGAGGTCAAACAGGAAGCCGCTCAGGCCAGTTCCGCGGTCGAAGATCTCAAACGACGCGAAGAGCTGATCAGCCGCACCCTCGTCTTTGCCGAAAAGACCAAGGCGGACATCATCGCCAACGCCCGCAAGGAAGCTGAAAATATCCTTCACGAAGCGGAACTCAAGGCCAAACGCGCCATCCAGGAAGCCAAGCAGTATCTGGGCGCCATGGAACACCAGTATGTGCATCTCAAAGAGCAGAAACGCCAGTTCCTCATGCAGTTCAAGAGCGAACTGCAGACCTTTATGGACCGCATCGGCAAAGACCCCCTGCTCACCAAAGACACCGAACAGCTGCTCGACACCGAATTTCGCCAAATCAAAGAAGAGATCGCCCCTGCAGGGTCGGAATCCCATCCGGCCGGGAGCAGACAGGATTGACGATGAGCGCCGGCTACAGAGAGACAGCCGCCTGGCTCAAAGACCGTTTGCCGGCCCAACCGGTGGCGGGATTGATCCTCGGCACCGGCTTGAATGACCTGGCAGACAGCCTGGAGCAGTTGGCCCGCTTTCCTTATTCCGAGATTCCCGGCTTCGCTCAGAGCACCGCTCCCTCTCACAAGGGCGTGCTGGTCCTGGCCGTACTGGGAGGCAAACCAGTGCTGGTCCTGCAAGGCCGCTTCCACTTTTATGAGGGCCACAGCATGGACGCGGTGGTCTTTCCCACCCGGGTGCTGGCTTGCCTGGGGGTAAAAACTCTGCTGGTGACCAACGCCTCCGGAAGCCTCAGAAAAGAGCTGGAACCGGGAGCTTTGGTGCAGATCACGGACCATATCAACTTTATGGGCCGCAATCCTCTGGTGGGAGAAAACGACGAGAATCTCGGCGAACGCTTTCCATCCATGAATCAGCCCTACGATCCCGCCTTTCTGGATCGTTGCAGCGCTATTGCCGCCTCAGAAGGGATCACCCTTCACCGGGGAGTCTATATCGCCGTGAGCGGTCCCAGCCTGGAAACCCGGGCCGAGTGTGCCGCTTTTGCCATGTGGGGCGCCGATCTGGTGGGCATGTCCACCGTCCCGGAAGTCATCGCCGCCCGGCATGCCGGCATGAGAGTGGCCACTTTTTCGATCGTGACAAACTACAGCAACCTCTTCCATGACGAAGCCCATTCCCAGCAGGAGATTCGCGACAATGCCGCCAAAGCCGCCGCGGGCCTCAGACTGGTCCTGAGTAGCCTGGTGGCGGAGCTCTGACGTGCCGTGCCGAGTCCTCTATCTTTTTGGTTGACAGTTTGAGGGCATTTCACAGCAATGACAAAACCTCAAAAAACGTGTAATTCATAGGAGCGATATATGGCCGCCAAGAAATACTCCGCGGAAAAGCTGAAATACTTTGAAGAGCTCATCCAGAAAGAGCTCAAAGAAAGTATAGCCTATCTGGATGACATCAACCGGGACCAAAGCAAAGGCGCCCGCGAAAGCAGCGGCGACCTCTCCAGCTACGCCTTTCACCAGGCTGACCAGGGGTCCGACACCAACCTCATGGAGCAAAACGTGATGCTGATGGAGCAGGAGCGCGACAAAGTCGGCCTCCTCAACGATGCCCTGCACCGTCTCTTCGAAGGCCAGTATGGCAATTGTGAAATGTGCGGAGAGCTGATCTCGGAAGCCCGGCTGGAAATGCTCCCCCATGCCAAGTACTGCATCAACTGCAAAGAAAAGATGGAAGACAAAAAGCGCCGGCAGAGAAGGTAAATTCTGGTGAAAAAACTCAATCCCGCCCCGGCCTGGATCCTGATGAGCGTCCTGATCGTGCTCGATCAAATCACCAAAGTGCTCACGCGGCTCTATACCGATCTGGGACAATCAATTCCCATCCTGCCCTCCCTGTTTGGAGACACTTTCCGCTTTACCCATCTGCAAAACACCGGCGCGGCCTTCAGTATGTCGCTCTCCAATCCTGCCATCAACCGCGTTTTCTTTATCACGGCCTCCATCCTGGCCATCATTTTTATTATATACTTGCTGCGCAAAGCCACCCACCGGCTGCAGGTCTGGGCCTTCGGATTCGTGCTGGGCGGCGCTTTTGGCAACCTTATAGACCGCGTCTTTATCGGCGGGGTGACGGACTTTGTGGACGTCAACATCCCGGATATGCTTGGCATGACGCGCTTTCCCGTGTTTAACGTGGCGGACAGCGCGATTTTTGTGGGCATGACGCTTTTGATTATTGACATGATCTTCCTCAAGGACGAGCCACAAGCGGCCCCAAACCTCGAGGGACAGACGATAGAATTAGACAACAAGGAGTTATAGATGAACAAGCCCCTTCTTTTGGCAGTGATGCTTGTGCTGATAGCGGGCCTGTCGGCACAGGTGAGGACCTGCTATGAGATCCAGTACACCGACAACCCCAACGGCGCTTCCCCCTTCAACGGCCAATCCGTGACCGTGCAGGGTATCGTCGTGGCCGAGGTCTTTTACACCGGCACCAGCACCAGCAACCGCGGCTTCGTGATCAGCGATCCGGAGGGCGGTCCCTGGAGCGGTCTGCTGATATTCACCAATACCTACAACCCCGCCAGGGGAGACCTCGTTCAGGTGACGGGGACGATCACGGAGTATTACGACTTCACCGAGATGTCTCCCACCACGGGTTTTCAGGTGATCAGCCAGGGAAATCCCATGCCCCAGCCCACCGTCATCACCACCGACCAGCTTGACAACGCGGCCACCGCGGAGCAGTATGAAAGCGTGTTTGTGAGGGTGCAGGACGTCACCATCACCGCCGTCCCCAACAGCTATGGCGAGTTTTACGTCAACAACAGCACCGCCGCCTGCCAGGTGGACGATCAGTGCTTTCCCCGCAGCGGCTTCAGCTGGCCCCAGATGAACGTCGGCCAAAGCTGGGCGCGCGTTCAGGGCGTGGTGGATTTTTCCTTCAGCTATTACGGCATCAACCCCCGCGACATGCAGGACCTGGTCCAGCTGGATACCGTGGCCAACGCCACCGTCTCCGTCCAGACCACCAACGCCACTCTCAATACCGAAGTTGACGTCCCCATCATCACATCCCGCCTCAAGCCCAACTGGTATATCTCCAGCTACAGCGCCACCATAGCCGTCGATCCCAACAAGATCATCTTTCAGGGCATCAAAACCTCCGGCACTACCATCACTCCGATGGACCCGCAGGTCACAGTTTCCCCTGCCGGCGATCTGATCACGGTCGTCTATCAGTCTCAGGAGCCCATCAGTTCCAGCGCGGACGATATCCCGCTCTTCTATCTGGTGATGGAGCCCCAGGTCTATGGCGAAGCCATCATCGACCTCCAGAGCTTCTCCTACGACACCACTCCCATCAATTCTCTCTACGACGGCAAGGTGCTCACCAAGATCAACAAGGACATCGCCTTCCTCAATATAGGACGCGCCGGCAGCGCCAAAAACTCCTTCAACCCCGAGCTCAATGAAAAGATCGTGATTGAATACGGATGCCGGGCCGTGGCCACTGGGATCAACACCCGCGCCATCGTCCGCATCTATGATGCTCAGGGCCGTCTGGTCGCCACCCCCGTCAATAAGACCATCAGCAGTTCCCTGGGGATCGAGACCATTCAATGGGACGGACGCGACACCAATATGAAGCTCCTGCCTATCGGCCTCTATTACTGCCATCTGGAAGTGATCGACCGGGCCAGCGGCGCCAAAGAGGTCACCGTGCAGCCCATCGTGATCAAATCCAATCTCAAATAAGCGGGGAGCAAAGCATGAAAAAAATCATCCTTATCACCATCCTGATCATCCAGACGGCGCTCCTGCTGGCTGTGTTTGACGATTATATCCCCTCCGCTCGCGCCAGGGCCATGGGAGGAGCTTACACCGGTGTGGTGGACGACGTGAGTGCCGTCTTCTTCAATCCGGCTGGCCTGGCCCAGGTCCACAACGGCGTCCAGGTGGGCTTTGCACAGCTCAACGGACAGAAATTCGCGGATTACCGCACCGCCGCGGCTGGATTTAAACTGCCCAAAAAACTGGGCACCATCGGACTCGGCGCTCGCGTCTTCGGCGTCTCTTATGAAGACATGGACCTCATGAGCGAGCAGACCTTCAGCCTCTCCCATGGCTTTGTGCTCCAGCATGATATCCACTCCACCATCAGCATCGGCTATACCGCCAACTACTATCGCCTCAGCTTTGAAGATGAGGACCCCGACGACGCCATCGGCTTTGATTTTGGGGCCACTGCTCTGCTGCATGGACGCACCCGTCTGGGCTTCAGCGTCACCAATCTCGGCCAGGCCGTGATGGGAGATGCCAATCAAAACAACCTGCCGGCCAAACTGGCCCTCGGGATCTCTTATCAGCCCTACGATCAGGTGACCACCAGCATCGAAGTCAAAAAAGACTTTGCCCAGGAAACCGAGTTTATGGGCGGCGTGGAAGCCCAACTGCTGGAGCCTCTCTCCATCCGCTTTGGCGTCCATCAAAACCCCGCCACCTGGAACGCCGGAGTGGGCATCGACATCAAGGGTATCGAGATCGACCTCTCCTACACCACCCACGCTGTCCTGCCAGGTACCCTCTATGGCAACCTGGGTTATAAATTCTAACGAGGAAACCACTTATGGCTGGAAAAATCTTCAATCGCTTCATCCCGGCCTTCATCCCTCTGCTGTTTGAAGTGGCGCGCCACTTTCGCAGAGACACCAGCCACAACATCGATATCAAAAAATTCGATAAATCCCAGGAAAAGCTCGGCACCATCGAGCACCTCCTGGTCCGCCTCGAAAAGAAGATGATCCAGCACCGCGACAACGCCCAGGCCTTCAACAACCGCATCACCTGGTGGCTGGCCCTCAACAGCGCCCTGCTGGTGGCGATAGCGGTCAAGCTCTTCTTTTTGCAGTAAACGCGGAGCAATTCTTCATCAAAGGGGACAGGCCGCAAGGCCTGTCCTT
>JAGOIY010000053.1:6726-12800 GCA_017995405.1 Candidatus Cloacimonadota bacterium | reverse complement strand
CCATAATCCCGCCGCCCAGATGAAAGAGAGCGTTTCCGGTGGAGGCGATCACATTGGCCGTCACAGGCCACTCCAGCATCAGCAGCGCGGAGAAGATCATCGCGCCTCCCAGCACGGCTGCCCAGCGAGCGCTTTTGGTGTAGTCTATGGCCAATCCCCACACGGGCTGCATCCCAAACGCGAGAAAATTGTAGGCGACGGCGTGTCTGATCAGGTCTCCCGTACCGGCCATGAACAGGTAGCCCAGCGAATAAAGCACCGTTCCGCTGCCCAGATCGATCGCCAGATGCCCCAGGGACAACACGATCAGCATCAATAGCTCCATACTCTCTCCTAATGTGGGTTTGAATTCAAGATGAGAGTTGAGGGGATTTCTGTCAAGCCCTGCTTTGCTTTGGATGGTATCGGAGAATTTCCTTGACGGATAAGCCCCTCATGCTACAATAACACAAATTGCTATTTACGGTGCCAGGCCTGAGAAACAGCCTGATATTCAGGTAGTAGATCACGTCCTGGCAACCCGGAAAGGAGAAGCTAAGATGGCCGCCAAAACCATACCCTTGTTCTCAGATGCCGATCTGAAAGGAAAAATCGTGTTGGTCCGCATGGACCACAACGTGGTCAAGAAGGGCAAGATCAAAGACACCATGCGGATAGATGCCTCTTTGCCCACTCTGCGCGAAATCATCAATGCCGGTGGGCTACCTGTCGTGATGACCCATGTGGGCCGTCCCTACGACAAAAAGACCGGCCTCATCACCATCTCTGATGATGAATCGGTAGCTCCAATCGTCACCTATCTGGACGCCCAGCTTGGTCTGAAAGGCCTCATTCCTGAGCTGCCGGCCTCGGAAGAACACGGAATCGTTGATCTGGACCCCTTAGCCGCGGCCATCACCAAACTCAAAAACGCAGAGGTAGATTATCTCTATCTTCCCAATACCAGATGGTTTAAAGGCGAGGAAGCCAAGGATGCCAGCGCGGATGTCTTTGCCAAAGCCCTGGCCTCCTACGCGGACCTGTATGTCAACGACGCTTTTGGCTCCTGGCAGGCTCACGCCTCCACTTATAACATCACCAGATATCTGCCTTCTTACGCGGGCCTGCTGATGCTCAAGGAGATCGACAGCCTGCGCCAGGTCTTCGATCCCCAGCGTCCTCTAGTCGCGGTAGTGGCGGGTGCAAAGTTCGACACCAAGATCGGCCCCCTTTCCTCACTGATCAAAATCTGCGATCAGCTCGTGCTCGGGGGAGTGATCTACAACGCTTATCTGGCTCATAAATATGGGCTTAAGATCAAAGGCGTGGCAGATGAGGATGTGGCCATGGCCGCCAAATTTGTCTCTGAAGCGGGAGCATACGCCTCCAGAATCGTGGAGCTGCCAGTCATCCTCGAGTCGGATAGCATCGAAGCCCGTCAGGAAGGTGCTTATCGTGCTCTGCCTCTCAAGGACCTCAAACCCGGCACCGAGCTCAACTACATCCTGGACGCGGCGCCCCAGAGTTTTGAGGATCCAGCCATCAAGGGGGTATTTATAAATGCTTCCACCATCTTTGTGAACGCCGTGATGGGCTACACCGCTCTCTTTGGAGAAGGCACCGCGGCCATGTACAGCCTCATAGACCAAAATCCCGGAGCCCAAAAGCTCTTTGGGGGAGGAGACACTATCCAGGATTACAAAGCCCTGCTGCCGGAGCTCTTTAGCAAAGCCGCCAGGGACCCACACTACTATTTCTTCACTGGCGGAGGGGCCATCCTGGACGCCATCGAACAGGGCTCGCCTTATGGAATGAAGCCCGTTGCCGCTCTGATATCAAATAAATAGACATACATAAAGGAGATCCATCAAGTGGAATCTGAGACAAAAAACGGCTTGAACCTGCTGGCGGAATTCCCTCCCCACACCCTGGAGGAATGGAAGCAAGCGGTGATCGGCAGCCTTAAAGGCGCTGATTATGACAAGACGATGCTCACCAAAACCTATGAGGGGATAACCCTCAAACCGATTTACACCAAGGCAGACATGGAAGGCAAACCCTGGCTGGCATCCCTTCCAGGACAGGCCCCCTATTTGAGAGGCGACAATCCCGATGGCTATACAGAAGGCTCCTGGATAGTTGCGCAGGCGCAGGATGAAAAGTCCCTGGTCAAACTGAACAAGATCATCCTGGACGAGCTTTACCGGGGCCTCAACTGCGTGCATCTGAAGCCCCATCCAGCCACTTTGGCCGCCAGACTGCCCCACAAAGATGACCTTGATAAAAGAGGCGTAACCCTCAACAATCTGGATGACCTCAAAACGGCGCTCCGGGATGTGGACCTCAAAGCCGTGCCCTTTGTGATGTTTGGCAACAAGAGCATGATCCTCGTGATGGGGATGCTGAATGCCTGGGCCAAAAGCCAGGGAGTGGCGCTGCGCGATCTGCATGGCAGCATTGCCTGTGATCCTTTCCGGGATGAAGAACCCGATTTTGATATCCTGGCCCAGATGACCCGCTGGGTGGACCTCAAAGCTCCCCGCCTGGGCACAATCCTCCTGGACGGGGCTGCCTATGAAGCCCAAGGGGCCTCCGCGGTGCAGGAACTGGCATACAGCCTGGCCTCAGCTCATCAGATCATCGGCGAACTCACCCAGCGCGGGCTTTCCATCGAGCAGCTTGCTCCCCGCTTCAACCTCAGTTTGTCTCTGGGCTCCAATCTCTTTATGGAGATCGCCAAAATCAGAGCTGCCAGAATGCTGTGGTCGCAGCTCATCAAAAGCTGGGGCGGGAGTGAAAACGCCCAGCGGATTTGGATTCATGGCGTGACCGCTGCTTTCAACAAGAGCAGCTACGATGTCTGGGTGAATCTGCTCAGGACTACCACGGAAGGCTTCGCGGGAGTGATCGGAGGCGTGGACAGCCTTGAAATCACCCCGTTTGACGATACCGTAAGGGTCGCGGATGAGTTTTCCCGCCGCATTGCCAGAAACCAGCAACTCATTCTGGCGGAAGAAGCTCACTTCACCAAGGTGGTAGATCCTGCCGGGGGATGCTGGTACGTCGAAGCCCTGGCTGCTGAACTGTGTGAAAAGGCCTGGGGTCGTCTCCAGGAGATTGAAGCCGCGGGAGGATTTCTGAGCTCGCTCCAAGCCGGCACCCTCGACATGGAACTGCAGACTTTGGCCAAGGCCAGAATCGCGGCCGTCAATACCCGCAGAGACGTCAAAGTAGGCGTCAACATGTTTGCCAACCCTGGCGATGAACTTCTCAAAGCCCCCAGCGCCGATCCAGCCTGGCTGGACGAGGCAATGGAACGTTACGCGGAGCTGAAGAAGCGCCCCTCCTCGGGACTGGAAGACAGCCTCAAGCTGATCAACGAGGATAGAAACAACGATTTCATGGTGGATATGATCTGCGACGCCTGGCTCCACAACGCCGACATCGAACAGATCGCCTCCGCGCTCGGCTGGAATATCAGGCTCAGACGGATGGACAAAGAACGCTCGGTCGGCATGATGGAAGCCCTCCGAATGGCCGTGGAAGCCTCCTCTATGGATACCCGCGTTCAGCTTCTGAACATGGGAAGCGTCGCCCAGTATAAAGCCAGGGCCGATTTCTCCAGCGGATTTTTCCAGACCGCGGGCTTTAAACTGCTGGACCAGTCTGGTTTTGATACTCCCGATCTGGCCATCGCTGCTGTAGCGGAAACCCAAGTCCCGGCTGTCTGTATCTGTTCCACCGACGATCTCTATGTGGATCTGGTCCCGCGGCTCTGCACAGGCCTCAAGCGGCTTCCCAAACCGCCTGTCATTATCCTGGCAGGTTATCCAGCCGATAAAGTGGAAGATTATAAGGCTGCCGGAGTGGATATCTTTATCCACATCCGCGCCAACAATTATGACACCAATAAAGAGCTCGCGATGAGACTGGGGGTGACGCTGTGAAACCTGATCTGACCAAGATAAATCCGGATTTCAAACCCGGAACCGCCGCTCCCAAAACCTCCGCCGCCGTCTGGAAAACCAATGAACAGATAGAAGTCAAAGCTCTCTTCACGGCCGAAGACATGGAAGGCATGCAGCACCTGGATTACCTTTCCGGCTTACCGCCATTTCTGAGAGGGCCCTATCCATCCATGTTTGTGCAGCGGCCCTGGACGATCCGTCAATACGCCGGATTTTCCACCGCCGAAGAGACCAACGCATTCTATCGCCGCAATTTAGCTATGGGGCAAAAGGGCCTCTCGGTGGCATTCGACCTTGCCACTCACCGCGGTTATGATTCAGACCATCCCAGAGTGGTGGGAGACGTCGGAAAAGCCGGTGTGGCGGTGGATTCCATCCTCGATATGAAGATCCTCTTCGACCATATCCCCCTGGACCAGATGAGCGTCTCCATGACCATGAACGGTGCCGTGATCCCCATCATGGCTTTCTACATCGTGGCCGCCGAGGAGCAAGGCGTCAAGCCTGAGCAGCTTACCGGCACCATCCAGAACGACATCCTCAAAGAATACATGGTGCGCAACACCTACATCTATCCTCCCGAAGCCTCCATGCGCATCATCGCGGACATCTTTTCCTACACCAGCAAGCACATGCCCAAGTTCAACAGCATCAGCATTTCCGGCTATCACATGCATGAAGCCGGCGCAACTGCCGATCTGGAAATGGCTTACACCCTGGCGGACGGACTGGAATACGCGCGGGCCGGCATCAAAGCCGGCATCGATATCGACGTCTTTGCCCCCCGCCTTTCATTCTTCTGGGCTGAGGGGATGAACTACTTCATGGAGATCGCCAAGCTCAGGGGCGCCAGAGTGCTGTGGGCCAAGATCATCAATTCCTTCAATCCCAAGAATCCCAAGTCTCTGGCCTTGCGCACCCATTCACAGACCTCGGGATGGAGCCTCACGGAGCAGGACCCCTACAACAACGTGGCCCGCACCTGCATCGAAGCCCTGGCCGCCACCTTGGGACACACCCAATCCCTGCATACCAATTCTCTGGATGAGGCCATCGCTCTGCCCACCGATTTCTCTGCCCGCATAGCCCGCAACACCCAGCTCTATCTGCAAAACGAAACCTACATCACCAAAGTCATCGATCCCTGGGCGGGTTCCTACTATGTGGAATCCCTCACCGACGCCATCATGAAGAAAGCCTGGGACCACATCATGGAAGTGGAAAAGCTGGGCGGCATGGCCAAAGCCATCGAGACCGGGCTGCCCAAAATGCGCATCGAAGAAGCCGCGGCCAGGCGTCAGGCCAAGATCGACAGCAACGCCGACGTGATCGTGGGCGTCAATAAATATCGCCTTGCCAAAGAAGACCCCATGGAAATCCTTGAGGTGGATAACTCCGCCGTTCGTGAAGCCCAGCTTGCCAGGCTGGCCAAATTGCGCTCCGAAAGGGACGAAGCCAAAGTGCAAAACAGCCTCAAAGCCCTGGCCAATGCTGCTTCGGATGGGAGCGGTAACCTCCTGGAACTGGCTATCGACGCGGCCAGAAACAGAGCCTCTCTGGGTGAAATTTCCGATGCCATGGAAACGGCTTTCGGACGCCATCAGGCCACTATCAAACTGATCAGCAACGTGTATAGCAGCGAGTATAGCAAAATGGACGAGATCGAGAAAGTTCGCGGACTTACCGATGCCTTTGCCGCCTCGGAAGGACGCCGTCCCCGCATCCTGATCGCCAAAATGGGACAGGATGGCCATGACCGCGGTGCCAAGGTAGTCGCCACGGCTTATGCCGACATGGGCTTCGACGTCGATATGGGCCCCCTCTTCCAGACTCCGGAAGAGACTGCCCGTCAGGCAGTTGAGAATGACGTACACATCATTGGCATGAGCTCTCTGGCCGCCGGCCATAAGACCCTGCTGCCGCAACTGGTGAGCGAGCTTAAACGCTTGGGACGCGAAGACATCGTCGTGATCGTGGGGGGAGTGATCCCCGCCCAGGATTATGACTATCTATTGGCCAACGGGGCCGCCGCCATCTTTGGTCCCGGTACCAAACTTCCCGAAGCGGCCACTACTATCATGAACAAACTGCTGGAAAACTGACTGGTTCCCGATGATTATGGATTTC
>JAGOIY010000053.1:0-6626 GCA_017995405.1 Candidatus Cloacimonadota bacterium | reverse complement strand
TATGACTATCTATTGGCCAACGGGGCCGCCGCCATCTTTGGTCCCGGTACCAAACTTCCCGAAGCGGCCACTACTATCATGAACAAACTGCTGGAAAACTGACTGGTTCCCGATGATTATGGATTTCACGCAGATTTCGCAGATTGGTCCGCAGATTGCGCAGATTAATTCGCTGATTGAGTGGATGGGCTATGAACTGATGAGGAAATCTCATTTTCAGCCATAAATCTGCGTAATCTGCGGGAAATAAAGGATCTACATGAGAAATGCAAATCCCCGGCTAAGAGCGATAGCCCATGACCGATAAACGCAAACCTGAATGGATTCCTGAAGGCGCAGGACCTGAGTACGCGTCACGTGTGATGGCAGCTACAGAACCGGGAGCCAGTCAAAACATAGCTCCCTGGCGAAAAGCGCGCGTCAAATACGACGTGGACAGCCTCGAAGCCGGGATCCTGACGGGAGACCGCACCAGGCTCTCACAGGCCATCACGCTGATAGAAAGCAATTCCAGCGCTCATTTCGAAGCGGGGCAGGAGCTCATCCGCAGAATCCTGCCTCGCTCCGGAAACTCTATCCGGATCGGCATCACAGGCGTTCCGGGAGCGGGGAAGAGCACCTTTATAGAAAGCTTTGGCTCTCTGCTTCTGGAGCAAGGACGCAAGGTAGCCGTCCTGGCTGTCGATCCCAGCAGCAGCATCTCCCGCGGCAGCATTTTGGGTGACAAAACCCGCATGGAAAAACTCAGTCGTCATCCGGGCTCCTTTATTCGTCCCTCTCCCAGTTCGGGAGTTCTGGGAGGCGTGGCCCGCAAGACCAGAGAATCCATATTGCTTTGTGAGGCAGCCGGATACGACACCATCCTGATCGAGACCGTGGGCGTGGGCCAATCCGAAATCACGGTGCGCAGCATGGTGGATATCTTTGTGTTGATGCAAATTGCCGGAGCGGGAGACGAACTGCAGGGCATCAAAAAAGGCATCATGGAACTCAGCGACCTGATCCTGATCAACAAAGCCGATGGCGACAACCTGCAGGCCGCCAGACTGGCCAAAGCCGAGCTGGACCACGCCTTGCATTACATAAGGCCCTCCACGCCAGGCTGGAAAAGCAAGACCATTCTCTGTTCGGCTCTGGAAGGCAGCGGACTGGCAGACATCCTGACCGCCATCGACGGCTTTAATGAGTCCACTCAGGCCAGCGGGGAGTTTACCAAACGTCGTCAATGCCAAACTTCGCAGTGGTTTGACTCGCTTTTGGATGAAGCCGTGCTGGCGAAGATCTATTCCCTGGCCGGCATTAAAGACAGACTTTCCCACATCAGAGAGGAAGTGAGAAGCCAGCAGACCCCCGTCGTGTTGGCGGTCCAGAAGATACTGGAACAGATAGACTTGCTCAACTGATCCGTTAAGCTTTCAGCTTCCAGCTTCCCGCGGATTAGGTATTTCCCGCAGATCGCGCAGATTGGTGCGCAGATCACGCAGATACTAATGAGGTAGAGTTGGTTGAGGAGGCTCATGATGTTGAACAGGCATGGGTCTAAACCCTCAAAAAATCAGCGTAATCTGCGTGAAACGCTCAACCTGTTTCTCACGGATTATGTATTTCCCGCAGATTACGCAGATAGGTGCGCAGATTTCACAGATTTTTGCGCGGATACGAAGATTGTAAGCGGATTTCGCAGATCTCTCAATAGTCTATGGGGCACACAGATGTTACGGATTACACAGATGACTTCAGGATCAGAATGGATGATCTGCACTCTAAACCCAAAAAACTGTTAAATCTGATAAATCTGTGTGCACTATCTAAACACTATCTGCGAAATCCGCGTGCATATCTGCGTAATCTGCGGGAACCCCGCTTATTCCTCGCAGAGATGATGCCATTAAATCTGTGTGCACTATCTAAACACTATCTGCGAAATCCGCGTGCCAATCTGCGTAATCTGCGGGAACCCTGCTTATTTCTCGCAGAGATGATGCCATTAAATCTGTGTGCACTATCTAAACACTATCTGCGAAATCAGCGTGCCAATCTGCGTAATCTGCGGGAACCCTGCTTATTCCTCGCAGTGATGATGCCATGCCGCCACCGGCTTTTTTCGCCGGAGAGCGCACGGGATCTCCACAGCGGCTAAAGGGAGAGGATGTAGCCGTTTTTCCACATAGATATCGTAGAACCCTCAGAAAATGCTTGACACGCGTTGTGGAGATGATAATGTTTGCTCAAGAGATGGGGGGGGGGTGAAAAGACCCGCCCTCTCAGCCAAAGACCTGCGAGGTGTATCATGAGATGTCTAAAGCTGTTTATCGCCTTAGTCCTGATCTGGAGCTGTGTCAGCCTGAGCGCTCTCAACTTCTTCCTGCATAGCTTACAGGTGAATCCCAGCTCCGTATCCGCCACTCTGCGAATCGGAAATACTGCGGATGAAGATGTGGTATTGAGCTTTCCAAGCGCGGGCACCTTCGATCTGATGGTGGATGGTAACGTGACCAATATCGTCTATCCTGGCATTCTCACGGAACTCACGATCCCGGCCCACGACTTTATCAATCAGTCTGTATCATATGTTGGTTCAAGCGCTTTCACCAATGGCAGCCATTTAGTTCAAGCGCGGTATGTGTTGCCGGATAATCCTCCCGCGGGCAATCCGCAGACCTTTTATTCCGGGACTCCCATCACCGATGTCTATGATCTGGAGTATGAGTTTAGCATCGATAGTGTAGGTCCGGCCAGCGTTTCCGGCACTCTCAGCATGCACAATCCCCACTCCCAATACTGGACGATGGGTTTTGGCTATGCCACTGTGGCCAGGATCTTTGTGGATGGCCAGCCACCGAGCGGAGTGGTTTATCCTCCCATGATGATTCAGGTCAGTATCGATCCCGGAGACACATATACGGAGACTATGTATCACTATGCCTATACTCCATATAGCCCCGGGGTTCATTATGCTCAAGCGATGTTGTTTTTGACTGATGACATTCCGGTGAGTCCCCCTGTGGCATTCAATGTTGAAGCGGTGGAGGCCTATGATGAAACCGTCCCCGCGGTTTTGCCACTGAGCCTGAAACTGGGTCCCAATCCCTGTCAAAATCTTCTGAACATCAGTTCCAGTTCCAAAGAAACTCAGACCTTCAGCATCTACGACCTCAAAGGCAGAAAGGTGTATGAAACCATCTCAAACGGAGATTTCACCTGGGATGGCAGAGATATCAGCCAACAGCATTGCCCGGCAGGAGTTTACGTCATCAAAGCCAGCCAGGGAGCCAGAACCGCTATCCAGAGGTTTGTGAAGCTGTAAAAGGCCCTTTAGCATATGCTCTGAAGTCAGTTGCTGAGCTGGCCCTTACTCATGGCTCCCGTGCCCCCCTATACCATCTCCTACCCATCCCGAACTTTATTGGGGATGGGTACGGCGAGCTACTGAGGGCCAAGCGGACAACGGGTAAGGGCGCGTCAGCGGTCCAGGATAGAATCGCTTGCCCCCAAAGGATATTTGACTAATTTATCCATATCGCTTATTGGAGATATTGATAAATGAAAATCACCGAACTCAGCACTGCCTACGCCAAAGTGCATTTGCCCGCCAAAGTAGTCCTGGCGGTCACTCAAAAACCGGATGGGGGCTATAACCTGATCACTCTCGAGTGGTTTATGCGCACTTCCATCCAGCCACCCATGTTTGCCATTTCGATTGGCCACTCGCGCTTCAGCCATGATTGCCTGGAGGAGAACCGCTTTTTTAACCTGGTGTTTCCCTCCCAGCAGATGAAAGCTGTCTGCTCACTCGCGGGCTCCAAGTCTGGCCGCGATATAGATAAATTTACCGAAACCGGGGTAAAACACATTCCCGGCAAGCTGCGCAAACTGCCTGTGCTCTCGGACGCGGTCGCCGTGTTTGAATGCGAAGTCGTGACCCAGGTGCGCAGCGGAGATCACACCATCTACGTGGGTGAGGTTAAACACAGCTGGATGAACGAGGAAGGGGAGCTGTTGGTGTACCGCTGACTCTCGTATCGTCGGATTCCAATCCGGCGAGTGCCGTTATCGTAATCAGATAAAACCCAGAGAAAAGCGGAGTTTGGGACAGAGAAAAACAGAGGTATATAAACAGAGGGATTGGGGGTTCTTTATGACTGCGTTCATAGACGCATCGTGAATCACACACCGATTTGGATATCGACGATACCGGCCCCGGAAACGATGACCTTTCCGGTTTCCCCAAAAAAAACCGCCCCGAGGTAGGGCGGCTTCAATGTTCTGGGCTAAATCCAGGCTTATTTTTTCTTGGTGAGGTGTTGGATGCCTTTCTTCTCTTTGTGGGTGATGTGGTAGGCATCGATCACGAGGTTGCTGGCCACGAAGATGGAGGAGTAGGTCCCAAAGACCACACCCAGCACCATGGCAAAGGCAAAATCGTGCAGCACGCTGCCGCCAAAGAAGAACAGGGCCAGAGCGCTGAGCAGAGTGGTACCCGAGGTGATGGTGGTACGGCTCAGGGTCTGGTTCATCGAGCGGTTGAAGATCACCGGGACGGGTTCTTTGCGATAGACTTTGAGGTCTTCGCGGATGCGGTCGAAGATCACGATGGTGTCGTTGATCGAGTAACCCACAATGGTCAGCAGGGCCGCGATGATCTGGAAGGTCATCTCCTTGCCGGTGATGGCAAAAGCTCCCACGATGATCGTCACGTCGTGAAAGAGGGCCAGAATGGCCATGAGCCCAAAGGTGAGCTCAAAGCGGAACCAGATGTAGATGATCATCAGGATGAGGGCGATCACGAGGGCCAGAGTAACCTGGTCTCGCAGTTCGCCTCCCACCTTGGGCCCCACCACGTAGATCTCTTCTATCACCTCGCGGGAGAGGTCTCTATTTTTCACATATTCCGGGAAATTGGTCTGGATGATCTCGATGATGCGGTCTTTGGTCTTGCTTTCCACTTCATCGGTGTCTTTCTGGCTTTTGAGCTTGATCAGGAAGGATGAGTTTTCAGGCTCGCCGATGTTCTGGATCTCGGCTTCCGGGAAGCCGCTGCGTTTCAGGACGGCACGCAGCTTGGATACCTGCAGGTTTGGCACCTTGGGATCGGCCGCTTTCAGATTGACTTTGGCGGAAACGCCGCTGGTGAAGTCAATGCTCCAATTCAGGCTATTTGTGAAGATCGCGATCAGGCTCACGATCAATAGCAGAGCAGATATCGCGTAGGCAACATAGCGGATCTTGACGAAGGGGATGTTGGTGTTTCTAAACAGTCTCATTTCAAGCTCCTCAGATACTCATGGTCTTTTTGTTGCCGGTCAGGAAGAAGTTGTCCAGGATCGAGCGGACAAACACGATCGCGCAGAACATGGAGCCCACAATGCCGATGGCCAGGGTGATGGCGAAACCGCGGATGGGGCCCGAGCCAAAGTAGTAGAGCACGAAAGCAGCGATCAGAGTGGTGATATTGGCATCCCAAACCGTGACCACGGCTCGCTTGTAGCCAGCGTCCACCGCGGACCGGGGAGTCTTTCCGGCATCAAGTTCCTCCCTGATGCGCTCAAAGATCAGCACGTTGGCATCCACAGCCATACCGATAGTGAGGATGATACCGGCAATACCGGGAAGGGTAAGATTGGCGCCAAACATTGTCAGGGCGGCCATGATGAAACCGATGTTGAACAGCAGTACAAAGTCCGCGATAAAACCGGCGGCCTTGTAATAGATCAGCATAAAGAGGACCACGGCGATCAAACCGATCAGGCCAGCTCTGGTGCCGCTCTTGATGCTGTCCGCGCCCAGGGTGGCACCAATGATTGAGGTGCTGATGGGGGTGATGGGAGCTTCCAGATTGCGGTTATTGAGCAGGATGGCCAGCTCGTTGGCTTCGGTGGTGGTAAAGCTGCCGGTGATTTGAGCCCGGCCGCCAGGAATACGCTCATTGATGTTGGGAGCGGAATAGACCACGCCGTCCATCACGATGGCGAGCCGCTTGTTGACGTTGTCACCGGTCACTTTTTCAAAACGGCGGGCACCTTCACGCTTCATTTCTATAGAGACGTAAGGTTTGTTGGCGGTGCGGGGATCGGTGGATTCAGCGGAACCAAAATCGACTCTGGCTTTGGAGATATCAGAGCCAGTCATTTCGACGGCGGATTTGAGCACAAAGAAACCGCGATCGGCATTCTTGTCCTGCAGATCGATCTTCTGAAGGGCCAGTTGATAGCCAGCCGGCACCAGTCTGGTAAAGGTGCTGTCCGCGATCAAGTCGTTGATGATGGATACGTTGTCCAGGCCGATCTCATAATCGAGATCGCCGCGGCTTATCAGGCTGCGAAACACGCCGGCAGTGGTGTCCAATGAATCGGGTTGCACTTTCAGGCTGTCGGCAAGGGCTTTGTCCTTTTTATCCAGTTCAGCCAGTTTGGGGAAGAAAGACAGGTTCATCTTCACAGACTGGTCGATGGAAGTCAGCACCCGTTCAGCCTCTTCGTTGGAGGCCACGAGCTTAAACTCGAGCATAGCTGTCTTTTTTACAAGGCTTTCAGCGGCAAGATGGTCTTTCACGCCGGGTAGCTGGATCACGATGCGCTTTTCGCCCATTTTCTGGATTATCGGTTCGGCGACGCCGAATTGGTCGA
>JAGOIY010000052.1 GCA_017995405.1 Candidatus Cloacimonadota bacterium | reverse complement strand
TGGGCAAGCTACTGGGCAAGCTCTTTACGCCAAGAAGCAAGAGACTGCGCGTTTGATAGAAGAACTAACACAAGTGCAAATAGGCATAATCAGAACTTGCACAGAACCTGTTAGCTTGCAGGAAATCAAGAAAAGCCAAAATCTTGTGAGCAGAGACTTTCTGAGAGTAAGACATTTAAATCCGCTGCTTGAAGATGGTATCGTTCTGATGAAATACCCGGATAAACCTAAGCACCCTAAGCAAAAGTATTATCTTAGCGACTATGGAAAAGAAGTGTTACAAGCCATTCCAAAAGAGCATTGATGCTACAGCCAAGCGCTATTGATCTTGAGCCCCAAGCCAAGGGTCCAGTCACCTGCCTGGCACAGGAATTTGCCATCGAAGCTTTCCCCATAATAACGGATTTATGTTGACAGCTTTATCGGGATATTCAAACATGCAAACAATGTAATCTTTTTACTCTTTACTGGAGGAACCGTGAAACAGGAATCCCTAGTAACGGGTCAAAGCCATCCAATTAGCCTCCTTTACACCACCTATGCCTCTCCTTTGCCTCTCCCATGCTTAGGCATAGGTGGAGTATGGGAGATGCCTGAGATATGAAAAGCAGGCTTTGCTGGAATAGAGAGATGCAGGTTTGTGGAAGCGGAAACGTCCTCGTTTCAGTGGCCTGTAACGGATGACGGATAATAGTTAAATCCAACAAAGCTCAGAGAAAGCAGAGGATTTATCATCGCACACTTAAATCGTGTAAATACTGTCATCCCGTCCTCAGGGTTCTGTGAAAATCAGTGTCAATCAGTTTCATCAGTATCATCTGCGTTCTCTTATTCTACGCGGTTCACGTAGTCGGATGAGACACCTGCTGAGCCCTGCAGATTTGGATTGACAAAATAGCTTGCTCCGGCCAAGATGCAAAGACAAAGAATCTGGAGTGTCTGATGAGTTCACTGGCCGTTTTGGGATGCATGTGGGGCGACGAAGCCAAGGCCAAGATAGTAGATTTTCTGGGTGTCTCGGCTGACGTGGTGGTCCGCTTTCAGGGTGGGGCCAACGCGGGTCACACCATCGTGGTGGAGGGCCGTAAATACGTGTTTCACAGTGTGCCATCCGGCATTTTGTATCCAAAGTGCAAGTGCGTGATCGGTTCGGGAGTGGTGGTGGACCCCTTTGCCCTCAGGGAAGAAATTCTGGCCCTAAGGGAAGCGGGGATCAGTTTTGAGCACAGGCTGTTCATCGATGACCGGGCCGCGATGGTGCTTCCTCTGCACCAGCGCCTGGATTTGATGCAGGAGAAAAGCCTGGGCAAATCCAGGATCGGTACCACCGGTCGGGGGATTGGCCCCGCCTATTCCGACAGAGTTTCCCGCCGGGCGTTAAGACTGGCGGACCTGCTCTGGCCGGACTGGCTAAAGCAGCGTCTGTCAGCTCTTTACGCGCATCATGGGCTCAAAGTGAGCAAGGCGGAGCTAAAAGGCGAAGTTCAGGTCCTCCAGGAGCTCTATCTCTTTCTCAAACCCTATCTTGCTCAGACCGACAGCCTGCTCTGGGATTGGCATCTGCAAGATCAATCCATCTTGTTTGAAGGAGCACAGGGTAGCCTGCTGGATCTCGTGTATGGCAGCTATCCCTTTGTGACGTCTTCACATACCTTGAGCGGAGGGATCAGTGTGGGCACTGGGCTGCCGCCCCGCTCGCTCGATAAGATCATTGGAGTCTATAAAGCTTACAGCACCAGAGTGGGCGAAGGGCCTTTTCCCACGGAGCTGTGTGATGAACTGGGAGACAGAATCAGGGTGCAGGGCAATGAGTTTGGCTCCACCACCGGACGGCCCAGACGGGTGGGATGGTTTGATGCCATGGCGGCCAGGTTCACGGCCCGCCTGAATGGGATCGACAGCATCGCCCTTACCCTGCTGGATGTGCTGAGCGGGATCGAAGAACTGCGGGTCTGCACAGGCTATTGGATTGGCGGCCAGCGGCTTGAGCGGTTTCCCTCGCATCATCTGGACCTCGAACAAGTCCAGCCTGAATACCTCAGCCTGCCGGGTTGGGACAAGGATATCAGCCACTGCCGCAGCCTGAGCAAATTACCCCGGGCCGCCAAGGATTACCTGGAAGCCATCCAGGACCTGATCGAGAAACCCATCGAGCTGGTCTCGGTGGGCAAAGAACGCAAACAAACCATTGTGATAAAATGATCCGGAGATACAATGAAACACTTTAGCCTCTTGATCCTGCTGCTGATAGCTTCGGCCCTCAGCGCCCAGGCTGCAGACAGCCTGAACTTTTCCTTGCCGCAAAACATGGACCCCGTGTTTGAGTATTACAGCCGCAACTACCTTTCCACCCGTTCCATGGGTCGTGGGACCACGGGTGTGGCCTCCCTGGGAGGAGTGGAATCGGTGCTTGCCAATCCCGCCTCTTATCAGATCGATCGCGACGCCATGTATATGGAATTGCTGATCAAACCTCCCGTCAGCACAGCTATCTATACCGGAGACAACAACTTCAAGTCTCCCGTCCCCTTTGGGCTGGTGGCCGCGGGGGGAAACGTGACGGACGATCTCACCTGGGGCGCGGCTTACAGCCTGCCAAAATCGCTGGTGATGGATGCCTTCAACCTGGAAATGAACCTGGGCGGATACCTGCACACCCGCTATCCGGTCTACAACCTGCACCAGTTGACGGCCAACCTCGGTCTGCACATCGGAGAGCTCAATCTGGGCCTCAACGTCCACAACCAGTTTCACTATATCAGCGATTTTACCGTGCTGAGGACCTTCGAGCGGATCCGCGAGGTCAAATACTTGCTGCGACCTCAGATGGGGATGCTCTGGAACACCCAAAAGCTCAATCTGGGCTTTAGCTACACTCCCCAAAGTCCTTTTAACTGGGACCTCAAGTATGTGATGTATGAGACCTCTCTGCCTGGGGAGGCGAGCGTCGGTCTCAGCGTCCGCGATGCCAACCGCCGTTACAATCTGGAAATGGATTGGACCGACACCTCGATCCTCAACTCCCATTACAAGGACCGCTATACCTACAAAGCCGGGTTCGAGGCCGATGTGCGAAAATTCACCTACCGGCTTGGTTATCTTTATCGTCCTCAGATCTGGGACGGGCTCTACCAGCTGCCTGTCAACTCCACAGCCAATGCCGATACAGCTCTCTGGTGGGACGACGCTGCTCTGGGAGGCAGAGTGCCAGCCAACGATCAACACCTGGCCACGGCTGGCCTGAGCTGGTTTTTCAAAGACGGCTGCATCAACCTGGGTTTGCTGTATGAAGTGTCTGGCCCCGCGCAGATGGCTCAGGTGAACGCGTCGCTGGGGCTCAACTTTGATGTCTTTAAACGTAGAAAGCATCCGGCGGAGAAATGAAGGCCAGAGTCCAGATCCGCAAACTGGAAGGTTATGAGCCGGAGCCCTTGCGGGAAGCCGTAGCCAGCTTTCTGAAGACCGTCCGCAATCCCAAGATGAGCAAGGCCAAGAGGGTGCTGATCAAGCCCAATCTGTTGGGTGCCCACGCTCCCGAAAAGGCCGTCACTACTCATCCCATGGTGGTTGAGGCCATAATCCGGCATTTTTTGGATAAAGGCAAAGAAGTGTGGGTGGGAGACAGCCCCGGTGGCACTGTACCGGTGGAAACTGTATGGCAGAAGTGTGGTTATGCTGACCTTGCCAAGCGCTATCCCATCAAACTGGTCAATCTCTCCACCCTGGGTTTCAAGGAACTGCGGCATGGCGAAAACACGGTGAAGATTTCGGAGGCATTTTGGCAGTGCGGGATTGTGATCAACGTAGCCAAATACAAGACCCACAGTCTGATGGCCTACACCGGCGCGCTCAAGAACCTCTATGGTCTGGTCCCGGGGCTGGTCAAGAGCGATTATCATCGCCAACACCCTGATACCAATAGCTTTGCCCAATTGCTGATCGACCTCTGGGCGCTCACCAGAAGCCGGGTCACCTATAGCTTTATCGATGGGATTCTGGGTATGGACGGTGCCGGTCCGGCGGCTGGCAGGCCACGCAATTTCGGGCTTTTCTTCGGTTCCGATTCGATCCCGGCCCTGGATTTTGTCGCCTCCCGGATGATGGGATTCCAGCTCAAGGACATCCCCTATCTCAGCGAGGCCCTGCAGATGGATGGGATACTGCCATCCCGGATCAGCATTCCGGCAAGTTTCAGAGATTATCCCTCCCTCAATGCCGAACTGGGAGTGGTGAAGCTGCGCAAAGACCTGCTCAAATATGTGCCGTCCTTTGCCCGCAAAGGTTTTCAGAAGGTCTATTACATCCATCCCGTGATCGGGCCGGACTGCCAGCGCTGCGGAATCTGCGTTAAGAGCTGCCCCGTTAAAGCGATTTCCTGGCAGCCGGACGGCTTTCCGCTCATCGACCAGCAGACCTGCATCAAGTGCATGTGCTGTCATGAGTTGTGTCCTCATCACGCGGTAGAGATCAACCGGTCTCTTTTGGCCAGGATGGTGCAGCAGTGAAACCGCGCTCAGGCAAGCCCAATCCTTTGCTGCGCCTGGTCTTTTACGCGGCAATGCTGTTTGTGGTCTCCTGGATTCTGCTCTGGGGCGAGCACAGTTTTTTGCGCACCTGGAACATGGGGCGCAAAGTGCAGGCCCTCCAAAAGGAAATGCAAGAACTGCAGACGATTAACGAAGAACTGAAGCTGGAAAACCAGCGCCTCAAATCCGATCCCAGGGCGGCGGAAAAGGTCGCTCGCGAGAAGTTTGGCCTCACCAAGGAAGGGGAGAAGGTGTTTCGCTTCATACCCAGCGGGCCAGCGGCCAAGTCAGAAGCGAAAGCAGATTCGCAATGACAGCCATCCAGGACGTTCCTACCCTGAGTTCCGTGCTCCCGGAACAGCAGCAGCGGATCAGTTCGCTGATGGGCAAACTGCTCTATGATACAGACCAGGAACGACTGAAACACATTTCGGAACTGGTGGATATGATCGATGCCGAAGAACGGGAAGGTAACCACGGACAGGCCTTCAGAGAGTATTCAGCCCTTTTTATGGACAGCCTGATCACTCTGCTCACGGGTGGCAAGAGCTCGCATCGCTCTACCCTGTTTGAGTTTATGGACCTGCTGAACTTTTTGCCGATCAGCCCCAAGCACAGACGCTACACTTTGCTGAAAGCAGCGCTTGATCCCTATCTGGCCGAATACCCCGACGTGTATGAGCGATTCGACCAATATCAGGCTTTGCTGCTCCTGACCCGTCTGGGAGACTATGAAAACGGAGCGCGGCTGCTGGATGAACTGGCCGACGGAGTGGATATATCCAGGCCTCAGGTTTATCTGATCTATCATCTGGCTAAAGCCCGCGTGCTCTATCAGCAGGAGAGGTATCTGGAATTTGTGGGGCACTGGCTGGACCTGATTCCCAGGTTTTATCAGACGGACAGCGCGGATTTGGCCGTCTATCTCTTAATCGTCTGGAGCCGGACCATGAACTGGCAAAATGATTCGATGCTTCTTAAGGCCTTGCTGGAAAAAATCTCCCGGGGGCTCAGCCATCAGCAGAATCTGAATATGGCTATGGCAACCTACGATCGTTTTTGCCTCGAAAACAGGCTGGTGGGCCCTGATGATAAGATACAGCTGGCAGAACGGCTGATCAAGCGCTTTTCCTCGCATCTCTCTTCCCGTCAGCTGCAAGAGCTGCATTTCTTCGCGGGGAACTACTCATCCGGGATGCGTTCCAGCTTTCTGGACAGCATCCAGTACTTCAAGTACTCAAATTACTATCTGAACAGGTGTTGGAACGAACAGACGGAAGGGGCCCGCTTTCTGAGGGGGATCCTCTCACCGGAGCATTTTTGTATGGCGATGCCCTATATCGAAAAACGCATCCAGGTGATGGGCAATCAGGTGAGCATGCACAACAACTCCTACGTGGAATCGCTGCAGGCTGACTACTCCAAGATCGAATCGCTGTTGCAGCAGGTGGAGGACCTCTCCATCACAGACAGCCTCACCGGCCTCAGAAACCGCAGATTTCTGGAAGTCAACATCTATCAGCTCCTGCTGCTGGCCACTCGTCAAAAAGCCCCCATCAGTTTTGCCATGCTGGATATCGATCACTTTAAAAAGGTCAACGACACCTGGGGTCACCAGGCAGGCGATCAGGTGCTCAAGGAGCTGGCCTGCATCCTGTCTGAGGAGTTCCGCAAGAGTGACGTCATCATCCGCTACGGCGGCGAGGAGTTTCTGATGGTCCTCTTCGATTCCCCGCTGGATGCCACTCTGGTCAAGATGGAAATCCTACGCGCCAAGGTGGAAGCTCATCCTTTTTCCTACAAGGGACGAGTGTTTCACCTCACCGTCAGTATCGGTATCAATCGCAACAACATAGTTATTTATAACGAGCAGGATATCCGCACCAATATAGATATCGCGGATGCAGCGCTGTATAAGGCCAAAAACGAGGGCCGCAATCAGGTGAGGGTGATGTGACACGCTGGCGCGCAACGGCTTATATCCGCAAAGCGGCTCCCTCACAGCAAAGGCCGATTGCCCGTCACGCATTTTCCCGCTTGACATTATCTCCCTATCCAAAAATGTAAAGCGCAAAGGAGTTTTACATGGCAAAGATCACGGTAAAGAACCTGAACAAGTATTACGACAACGGTTTCCACGCAGTCAAAGATGTGTGCTTTGAAGCGGAAGACCAGGAATTCATGGTGTTGGTGGGGCCATCCGGATGCGGAAAGACCACCGTCCTGAGATTGATCGCCGGGCTCGAAGAGATTTCTTCGGGTGAGATCTGGATCGGTGACAAGCTGGTCAACAAGGTCCATCCCAAGGACCGCGACATCGCCATGGTGTTTCAGAATTACGCGCTGTACCCTCATATGACCGTCAACGAAAACATGGCTTTCGCCCTCAAACTCCGGGGAGATGATAAAGCCACCATCAAAAAGAAAGTGGACCACGCCGCCTCCCTTTTGGGGATTGAATCCATGCTCAAACGCCGTCCCGGACAGCTTTCCGGAGGTCAGCGCCAGAGAGTGGCTCTCGGGAGGGCGATTGTGCGCAACCCCAAGGTCTTTCTCTTTGACGAGCCCCTCTCAAACCTCGATGCCAAGCTCAGAGTGCAGATGCGCTCCGAGATCGTGAAGCTGCACCGCCAACTGGAAAACACCATGATCTATGTGACCCACGACCAGGTGGAAGCTATGACCATGGCGGACCGCATCGTCGTGATGAAAGATGGCGTTATCCATCAGATCGATACTCCCCTCAATATCTATAACCGGCCTGCCAACGTGTTTGTGGCTGGCTTTATCGGGAGCCCGGCCATCAATCTGGTCAGCGGTAAGCTGGCAAACCTGGATGGCGGCCTGGGATTTGTGAGTGCCGGCCTCAAGATCAAGCTCACCCCCCAACAGGCGCAAACGCTGAATGCTTACGCCAACAAAGCCATCACCTTTGGCATCCGGCCTGAGGATATCTACGACGCCCGCTATGACAGCATGGCGGAGCACCCTCAGGGGATAGACACAGTTTGTGATATTGTAGAGCCCCTCGGCAACGAGTATCATCTGCAGCTCAAAGCCGGAGAGCATGATCTCACCGCTCGCTTCGATCCCAAAGAACTGCCTAAAGCAGGACAGACGCTGAAGGTGAGTTTGGATATGGGCAAAGCCCATTTCTTCGATCCCGAATCCGAGCTTAGCCTGATTTGAAGCTGAGGAGGCCGGTCATGCGCCTCACTATCATTATTATGTTGGCACTTTGCTGTGGCTGGGTGGCCGCGCACGCCGACCTGAGCGAGGAAACCGCCTCGGCGAACGCTCTGTCTGGCGTGACGGCACTATCTTTCAGTCCCGCGGACCGGATCCTGTCTCCCCTGGTGTTGGGCAGCGGAACTGTCTTCACCTATCATTTGCCCTTTGGAGACGGCGATACCCAGGTGTGGGGCTTCCACAACGGCAGCCGGCTGAGCATCGGACACAGCGGTTTTGGTGTAAGCTGGCTGAGCCATCCCGACTACCTCTGGCGGGACCACTATCTCAGCTACGCGCTGGGATCCCGGGATTTTGCCCTGGGCTATACCCAGCACCTGCTCTACGAGAGTTTTTCCTCGGGAGAATCATACTACACTTGGAGCGGAGATCTGGGGCTGGGCTTTTATGGCGGTGATTACGGCTCGGAAGTGAGATGGCTGCGCATCGGTTCTGAAGACGCCCAATGGCATTTCACGGCCATCACCTACCTGAGCGAATACTCGTCCATCGCCACAGATTATGTCTATCAGGAGCATGGCAAGGACAGCGTGAGGGCAGCCTCTTCTATCGGGATATCAGACCTGTTTGCCATCCAGACATCCTGGCAAAGCGACCCTCCCCGCTTTGGCTTTGGCACCCGTCTCAAGCTCAGCTACGGCACCTTTATGTATGCCGTTCGCACTCATCCAGAAATGGGCCTCAGCCACAGCGTGGACGTCGGTTTTACCTGGTGAGAATGCTCTTCCTGGCGCTGCTGTTGCTGCCGCTGGCCCTTGTGGCCCAAAGCGAAGCGGAATTGATCGAGCTAAACGCTGAAACGCTGGAATTCAACGCCTGGCAGGAACTTTACAGACAATTGCTGAGCCCGGGTTCGGAACTGGGCCTGGACAACCGGCTGTGGCTGACGGACCAGAGCTATAGCCTCCACCGGCTGATGTTTCGCCACCAGGGCAGAGAACTGGCCCTCAATCTTTACAATGACTGGACTGATGGCGATACCGATGCCAATGTGAGCATCCGGCTGGCCCAGGACAAACTGTTGAGAGATGTAGCGCTGGGCCATTATCGCCTCCAGTTTGGCACCGGGATATCTATGGGCAGCGGCTCACGAAGTCTGAAGGGTCCGGTACTCCAGATCGAACGGCCACCCTCACCCAGGCGTTACAGTCCCTTTGGGGCCGCGATCAAAACTCAATGGAAACAAGTGGCCGGCTTGCTGTTTGCCAGTGTGGCAGCACGCGAGGCCAGGCTCAACGCGGCCAGCGAGATCATCAGCCTGCCCAGGACCAAAACCGGGCTCGACGGTAGCACCCGGGAAAACCTCTGGGGAGCGGCCCTGAGCTATGAGGCCAAGCTTTTCAGGCTGGGCGTTATCGCATATCGCCAAAGCTATGACAGGGACTTCGAAGGAGGCCTTGAGCGGGTTTCCACGGCTGGAAGCGTTTATGGCGCGCTGCGGTTCAAAGCTCATACCCTGGATCTGGAAAGCGGCCTGACCAATGACTCCCCCCACCATTATCTGGCCTGGAATTACCGGCATCAGGGCTTTGAACAGACCCTCAGTTTTGCCATCGATCCGGATCAGGATCAAGTGGCTTATTCCACTCCCCGGGAAGTGCTTAGCCGCGATCCCGACACCATGGAGATGGCCTGGGACGCCAGATTTCCCCTTTTCAAAGATGCCCGGCTGGGGCTCCGTTTTGCCGCTGACCATCTCAGGGGTGGCAGCGTCAGCACCAATGATCTGCGCACCAGACTCCTGGCCTCTTTTGAATACGGGCAGCAAGCTGAGAACTTCAGCTTCAGAGTGAGTCATTTCGACCGGGAAGTATTGAGCCACATAGACGAGGACTACAACCTAAGCAGGCCAAAACACTGGCGCTTTGAACTGGCCTACAAAGATCAGGTGCTGCCTTACCTGGGCCTGATGCTGAACTGCCGCTATCACATAGAGGATAAAAGCAGTTGGAAAGACAATGGGCTTTACTATCACAGCGCTCTGCAGTTTCAAAGCGGAAAGCTCAGCGCCCGGCTGGGCTATCAGGGCTGGCAAAGCTCCAAAACCGGTCTCTGGTATGAGGACGACACCCTTAGCGCCTGGTCCGTTGCCGGCAAGGACGATCAAAACCTCTACCTGAGCGCTGATCTGAACCTCAAACGCCTCAAGCTGGGGCTCAATATCCGTCAGTCCCTCACAGATCAGGACGAGCGGCGGATCATCATGCGCCTGGAAACCTGGATTTAAGAGAAATAAATGAAAGAGATTGACTTCAAACTGGATGAATGCCTGATCCGTCTGGCTAGACTGGAAGACGAACCCGACCTCAAAGCCATCGCCAAAACCATTTGGGAAGGCGGGGATTATCTTCCCAGGGTGATGCGGGAATGGATCCTGGAACCCTGGTTTATCGTATGTGAGTATCAGGGCAGAGTGATCGCCTGTATCAAGCTTACGATGCTGCCGGACAAAAGCTTATGGTTTGAAGGTATGAGAGTGCATGGCAATCTGCAGGGACGCGGGATCGGTAAACTGATGAACCGCGCTGCCATGGAGTATGCCAGCCGTCTGGCTTCCGAACATCCCGGCCTGAGATATGAATTCAGCACCTATTTCCTCAATCATGAGACGCTGCATCTTACTTCCAGGATGGGCTTTCAGCAGGTGGAAAGCTTTCACACCCTGGATAAATACGGGGTTCGCCATCTCAGCGAACCGGACATGATCACGGACCCGGGCATGGATATCTTTGATCACTATCCACACTATCTGCCAGTGGGGTGGAGGACCGTCAGAAAGCATCCCGACGGCCTTGCCTACATCCGTTCCCATGCCACCGTGTTTGCCACACCCAGGGCGCGATACCTGATCGGGGGCCATGAGAACAAGGATATCACAATCCTGGACCCTATCCCGAATGACTTCAGGACAGAACTGCCTTACCTGCAATACTTTTTCGGCCCCAAACGCAAGTATTCCATCATCTTCCCGCGATCTCAGGCTTCCAGGATCGCCAGCCTCAAGAACCTGGGCTTCCGGGATTGGGACGATAATCCCGACAGGAAACCGGAAATGCTGGTGTTCAGCATGCCGGCTGTGTCAGAGTGATCACAAGCTCAGTCTTTTGGCAGACTCCAGTCTCCGGATTCGCCTTTTTCTTTGCTGCTGTGAGTGGTGATCCTGTGGGTGCCGGTCACCAGGTCCAGATAGCAGACCAATTTGACATACTCGCCTTTATGCGCTATGTTGCCAATCGCCATCAGGACCAAAGTGCGGCCGATTACGCTGTGGATATAGTAGGTGGCCTCACTCTCTGCTAAGAACATGCGATGCTGTTCGTTTGAGTAACCGTATTTCTCCATGAAATCCATTTCATACTGGTCGATCCAGTCACTGTTGTCGGCCATCAGTTCCACATAGCTGGTGTCGGCCAGTGCTTCATCCGGAGGATAGGCTTCCAGACTGAAGTTCAGGTTTGCAGCCACAGATTCCCGCGTCACTTGCTCCAATATCCGGTTCGCGCCTTGCATGCTGAAGGGCATGATAAAGTCCCCTCTGACTATCTGGCACATGTTTTCCAGCCTGGTCCTGATGCTCTCTGTCTCCTTTTCACGGCGCTGCGAGATATAGGCTTCATCCAGAAACACCCAGAAGTATTCGTCTGCATACAACCCATGCAAAACCCAGCGTTTGCCGTTTTCTGTGTCTGCCTGGTAAAGACTGAGAATCCGTTCCGTGCCGATAGCGTCCTTGTCCTTTTCTCTCAGGATCAGACTCCAGTAATTGGGAGTCTCAGACTCCAGCCAGGAGATCAGCACCCAATCGGGATCGATGGACGCGAGGGTCTTTTTTACCTTGTCGATAGGGATTTGTGTGCCGCTGCCGGCCGCGCACAGGAAAGCACTGCACAGGCACAGCGTGATCAGAATCAAAGCAGCTTTTTTCATGGCTTACCTCACTTGAGTGTGTTATTTGTCTTAGTAGTTCCAAGTTCTCCGGGCTGCTGGCCCCCTGTCAATTGGGCCAGCTTCTTGCTAAAGCGTTCTGAGCCCTCCGCATTCAGGTGGTCATAATCATAAAACTCTTCATCTTTATAGGGCTCAGTGCTCAGATTCAGATAGTGGGCATCATACTGGCCCAGGCTTGAGGCGGCATGGTCTGTAGCCTTGATGAATGAGGCAGGGATCCCCTTATAGTAATCAGGGTGGACAGGTGTGTTGACCAGCCAGAGCTCTATCCCATGTATCTGGCAAAGCCTGGCAAGGTCATTCAGATACTCAAGTTTGGCTTGGGAAAGTCCTGTGGGCAGTCCAAACTTGCTGAAGTGTCTACGCAATACGGCTTTGAGAGAGCGACGTTTCCCAATCCTGGAGCCTGTAGCTGGCTCATAAGCTCCCATCCAGCCTGCAGTTCCACTATCGTTTCGCAGCTTATAATACTCCGCGATATCCTGTCCCAGCAGGATTGGGAAGCCAATTGCGTTGCCCAGATATCTGGCCAGGGTGCTTTGATGTAAATCTTCATAGCGAAACTTGCGATGATAGAATCGGCGATCCACCAGCAAGTGATATCGCTTGTTCATTTCAGCTCCGCCAAAGTATGGAAAAGTAGCCAGAGAGTGATATGACAGGCTGATTATTACGCTATGAGGCCGGCAGCCGTCTTTTAGCAAGCGGTTGAGTTTGTAGTAGCTGTAATAGATAAACTCACCACTCATTCCCAGATTTACCGCATTTTCCCAGGCCGATGGGTCCATTAGTTTGACGGTGTGAGAGTCTCCCAATAATAGTGTCTTAGCGCTGTTTGGAACCTGGGATTTATAATCCCGGTTCGCATCCAGAAACCAGTCCTTGATCCTCACTCCCCATACCAGTAACAGGGTCAACAGAATGAAGTGGATCCAGCTGGGAATAACTTTAGAACCTGGCATAGATAAAACCCGTCTCCATTCCACAATAGAACATGAGGCTGAGAGTAAGAGCGTAGATAGCTCGCCATCTGGAGCTCAGAGCAAAATCACTGATGCGCCTGAAACCCCCAAGCAACAAAATCAGGATCAGGGCCA
>JAGOIY010000051.1 GCA_017995405.1 Candidatus Cloacimonadota bacterium | reverse complement strand
GCTGAGACAATCCTCGCTGACCAGCATCTTCGATATTGGATCAAACAATCTGAACTACCTGCTTTGGGATGCCCCTAAACATCGCATACTGCACACTGCTCATTTCACCACCCGGCTGGCAAAACTGTCAAATCCGGTGGCCGTAAAAAGCCTTAAAACTTCGGTCCGCAAATTAATGGCCTGTTTTGGCGATCCATGCAAAGAAAAGATCGTGATCGCAGCCTCAGTTGCCCGGGACAATGAACGTTTTAAACCGCTTTCCAGGTGGTTTGAGCAGAACTATAAAACCAAGCCTATCGTCCTTAAACAACGGCAGGAAGCTATGCTGGCATATTCTGCCGCGGTAAACACTCTGGACCTTAGTAAAAAACCAATCGTGGTTGATATTGGAGGTCTGAGCACGGAACTGATCTGGGGTTTGGAGAGGGACCACTGGTATGGTGCCCCGCTGGGATTGCTGAGTTTTGCGGCGCCCGCGTCCAATCCCACAGCCCCGTTGGATTTATCCGATTCGCAGCAGCGTGCCAGCCTGATGTCCATCCTGCCATCGATCCATAACGCTCAGGACATGCAACTTGTCCTGACAGGTCTCACAGGGACTTTTCTGTCCGCGATTGTGAACAAGAAATCAAACGCGCTGCCCTGGGAATTCCATAACACCCGTCTGTCCCGCCGGCAAATTGATCAGCTCGCCGCGGCAGTTGCAGGAAAGGTCTCAGAGGACTGGGAACCCTATCTGCAAACAGATACAGCGATTTCGATCTTGGAGGCCAGCCTGGGTCTGGTTGGGATTATTATGGACAAATACGAGGCTGCTGAGATCGTGGTCTGTTATTATGGAATATCCTTAGGACAAGCACTAAAACGATGAGATCAAAGCATCTAACGATTATTGGAATGGATCATGAAATTCTTCCTTGAAACCTACGGCTGTCAGATGAACCTGGCGGACAGCGAACTGGTGAGCTCAATATTGATTGAAGCTGGTCACCTGCCTGTGTCCAACATCGACAGCGCGGAAGTGATAATCTTCAACACCTGCTCGGTTCGTCAGCACGCCGAACAACGCGTATTGGGACGAATTGCCAACGAAAAACACCGCAAACTGCAAAATCCCGGTCTGAGGATTGGCGTGATTGGATGCATGGCGCAGCGGATGGGGAAGAGGCTCATGGAAATAGAACCGGGAGTGGATTTTGTGGTGGGAGTGGACCAGTATGGGATGCTGGGTTCCATCCTGAACGATTCCGAGCTGCCGGATGATGATTTAATAAGTATGGACAGCTCGCAAATCTATTCCAGTATCCTTCCTGAGCGCGAAAACCAGCATTGCGCCTTTGTAACGATCATGAGAGGCTGCGACAACTTTTGCACCTACTGCATCGTGCCCTACGTGAGAGGAAGGGAACGCAGCCGCCCCTTGGGGGATATCTATCATGAAGTAAAAGACGCAACCCTGAAGGGATATCGCGATATCACGCTGCTGGGCCAGAACGTGAATTCATATTCCCATGATGGATATGACTTTCCGGGTTTGCTCAGAAGATTGAACGAAATTGACTCTCTCTGGCGCCTGAGATTTGTGACCTCCCATCCCAAAGACCTATCAGACAGCCTGATCAGAACCATGGCTGATTGTGATAAAGTGTGCGAACATATACATTTACCATTGCAGTCGGGTGATGATGAAGTGCTGAAACGAATGAACAGGTCCTATAGTTCAGCACATTATCTGGACATCATCTCCAAACTGCGCAAAGCTATACCTGATATAGCTATAACTACTGATCTCATGACCGGATTTCCCGGTGAGACCGATCTCCAGTATGAAAACACCCTCAGGTTGATGCGGGAGATCGAATTTGATTATGCATTCTGCTTCAAATACAGCTGTCGGGAAGGAACGGAGGCTGCCGCATACGATCAGCAGGTGCCGGAATCGCTTCGCCTGGAACGGCTGCAACAAATGATCGATCTGCAGCGTGAAATCACCCTGCGCAAATTCCAGGCCAAGATTGGTGCTCAGGTAGAGGTCTATGTGGAAAACCTCAGCCGCAAATCTGCTGATCAGCTCTCTGGAAAAACCCGTGATTTTAAGATAGCCGTCCTGAGTGGCAAGGCCGATCAGATTGGCAAACTGGTGAGTGCCACAGTGAAAACAGCCACGGCCGGCACCCTGATCTGCGAGTGAGCAAGCTTATGGATAAGGCACGTTATGTAAACTTGCGTAGCAGGCAGCTAACACATTGCCAGGCAAATGACTGCGAAGCACCTCTTCCCCGCTTCATGTCAAGCTCTCTGCTGTTGTGGAAGACAAAGACCAAGGAGTCAATATGAAAAGCATGACCGGATACGGTAAGGCAAAATACTCTGCCAATGATATAGAACTCGAAGTTGAAATCAAGACAATCAATGGTCGTTACTTAGATATGAAAATCATCAGCCCCAGAGAACTGAGTTTTTTTGATCACTCTCTCAGGCGCAAGATCACCCACTCCCTCCATCGCGGCACGGTTGAAATCCGCGTCACCTTTTCCGATCATCGCGAACCTTCCGTCCGTCTGGACACAACCAAGCTCCGCAAGTATCATGAAGTTGTCAAATCGGCACAGAATTACCTCGGCTTGGATGAGCCCCTGCCATTACAGTTTCTACTATCAGAACCCGGAGTCATTGAAATAGGTAACTCACTGGATGAAGATCCGCTCCTGATTGAAGCCCTGGAAACAACGGTGGGAAGAGCGATTGACGCCATCATAGCTTCGACAGCCGAAGAAGGCGCTCAGATAAAAGCCGTTATTATGGATTCGCTTGCCAGGATGAAGCAGGCACTGGATGAAATCGAGAAAGAGATTGCTCCCTTCAAGCAAGAACTCCTTGAGAAGCTCAGAAACAGGATTACGGAGCTTTTAAGCAATGTAAACCTGGACAATCTGGAGCAACGATTGGTGCAGGAAACCGCTATCTATGTAGATAAATATGATATTCAGGAAGAGATAAGCCGCCTCCGAAGCCACATTACTACCTTCGAACGCACCCTTGCCAAGGATGATGAACCTGAAATAGGCAAAACCCTCAGTTTCATCACTCAGGAAATGCATCGTGAAGCCAACACTTTAGGGTCTAAATTCTCAACCACCAAGACCTTCGTGCACGTTCTCATCCTCAAAGAAGAGGTGGAAAAATGCCGGGAGATTTGTCTGAATGTCACGTGAGATTCTTTTAAAATGGCGATCCTGGCCCTTCGTGGAAAGGCCCAAAACCTCGATCGCGCTGGTGCTTTTTTTGCTGGTGCTGGCAGCTATCCTCTGGCATGTCACCGTGACAACGTGGAAAGCTCCCCTTTTCTACTATATTGGGATGATTCTTGTCCTCACCAACCTGTTGCCCTGGTTCATACCCACCGAATACGAACTCGATCACAGCGAGGTCAGAGTCCGCTACCTAATCATCACCATTAAACGCAACTATTCCGATTTCGGCTGCTTTTATCAGGATAAACGTGGCATTATGCTCAGCACTTTCAAGATGCCCCGCCGCCTCGATCCGTTTAGAGGTCAGTCATTGCGGTTTTCCGGTTCCCGAGCGGAAGTGGAAGCTCTCAACGCCATCCTTTTAGATAAGATTGGCAAAAAATACTAAGGTATCACATGAAACAACCAGACATAAAACTAATTGTAACAGAGCACTTTGCTTCTAATCCTACTCCTGCCTCCTACCAGGAGCTGATCGCCATTCTCCGTTTGCCCAGAAAGCACAAACCTTTCTTGAAAAAGGCTTTAGAAGAGCTTTCTGCCGCGGGGAAACTCGTTTACGTCAAGCGCCGCTACTCTCCCCCACTCCCCAAAAAACAGCACCGAACGGAGCGGGTCCCCCCGGCTCCGATGCTGAGCTCCGAACTGATTGAAGGCGTTTTCGATGCCACCCCTCTCTCCCGAAACTTCTCATATGCTTTTGTCCGCACCGAGCTGGGGGACTTCTTTGTGGGTTCTGAGGACACCTTCAATGCCTATCACAACGATAAAGTAGCCATTGAACCCCATTTCAGGAACGGTAAGGCAGATTATGGCAGAGTCCGCAGGATCGTGACGCGAGCCAACGAAAGGATGGCGGGCGATCTGAGTTTCAGTTCCGGCAAGGCTATCTTTATATGCTCCAATCCCAAGATACACAATTGGTTTGAGATTACCGACACAAACGGGGCCAAAGAGGGCGAGAAGGTCATCCTCCAGGTCAGCAACTGGGGCTCCCCCCTGGCTGGAAAAATGCCGGGAGGCAAAGTGGTGGAAGTACTTGGCCCCTCGGGAGATCCGCAGGTGGAACTGATCGCCGTGATCAGACAATATGATCTGCCCCTTAGTTTTTGCGATGAAGTGATGGAAGAGGTAAACACTCTGCCGGACAGTATCGATGCCAGGGAAGTCGCTCGCAGGGAAGATTTGAGAGATATCTTCACGTTTACCATCGACCCTGCCTCTGCAAAGGATTTTGACGACGCGATCTCCATTCGTAAAGACTCCAACGGATACACTCTCTGGGTGCATATAGCCGATGTGGCCCATTATGTAAAACCCGAAACCAGGACCTTTGATGAAGCTGTGAAACGCGGAAACAGCTTCTATTTTCCCAAGAAAGTGATTCCGATGTTGCCCGAGCGGCTATCCAACCTCATTTGCAGCCTGCGTCCCGACGAAGACAAACTCTGTATGACCGTGATCACCCATTTCGATCCGAAGGGCAGGACCACAGCTCAAAAAATGGTGGAAAGCGTAATCCGTTCCAATCACCGGCTCAGTTACGAGCAAGTCGATGAGCTGTTTGAAACAGGTAAATCCGATTTCAGTAAGGACCTCAAGGACGCGCTAAGCTGGAGTAGAGAGCTTTCGGCCCTGCTCAGCGCCAAACGCGTGGCGGCTGGTTATATCTTTTTTGATCTCCCTGAGATCGAGTATGAATATGATCAGGAAGGCTTTGTGCGCCGTCTGAATCTGGCGGAAGAGACGGAATCCCACAAGCTTATCGAAAACTTTATGCTGGTTGCCAACGAATATACCGCTGAAAAACTCTCGCAGCTCTCACCCACTTCCATCTATCGGGTGCATGAAAACCCTGATCCCCGCAAGCTTGAAAGGCTCGGTGAGTCGCTTAGTTATTACGGTCTTGAGTATATCATCAGCGAGGACGTCAACAAATCCCTCCAGTACCTGCTGAACTCCATGCCCAATGCCGACTACCACAAAGTATTCGACCGCATGGTGTTGCGCAGCCTCAAAAAGGCCAAATACACTCCGGAACATCTGCGCCACTTTGGGCTGGGGATGGAAAACTACACCCATTTTACCAGCCCCATCCGGCGTCTTTGCGATCTGGTGGTACATCTGCTCTGCAAGACCTACGTGATCAAGAGCAGCAAGCTGAAGCTGGAACGCAAGCAGATAGCTCTCTATGCCGAAATCGCTTCCAGCCAGGAACTGCTGGCCGACGAAGCGGAGCGCGATATTGACCGCACTTACAGCCTCGCGTTTATGAAAAAGCACCTCAACGAACGCTTCCACGGGATGGTCATTGGCACCAATTCCAGTTCTCTGATTGTGAGATTAACGGAGATTCCCATCACTGCCGTTCTAAAGACAGCCATGCTGCCCGGAGGTCCCTGGGCCTATCAGGACCGCGCGATGCGTTTTGTAAATACAAAGACCAATTACTATTACCAGTTAATGGATAAACTTATTGTTGATATCGTGGATGTCAGTGACGATATATACTTGGAGTTAGCCAATATCGACAGCGCTCATACGCATGCACAGGTCCTTAGTCCCCAACCTCAGACAAAAATCCCAAAGACGAGCCCTGGTCGCTCTTCAGGTCCCCGAGGCAGAAATAGGATTGACGTAATGACCCCCTCGCCAAAAAGTGGACGCCATTCAGGTAAGAAACGCGGTTCGAGGAGATAATGAAGCGTCCCATCGGTATTTTTGATTCCGGAGTTGGAGGTTTGACCGTTTATAAGGCCATCCGTAACAACTTCCCGGAGGAAGACCTTATCTATTTTGGTGATACGGCCAGGGTGCCATACGGGCCCAAAAGCGAAAACACCATCATCGACTATTCCATTCAGAACGCCCGTTTCCTGTTGCAGCGCGGCATCAAGATACTGATTGTGGCTTGCAACACCTCTTCCGCTGTAGCCATTCCAGTCTTGCGTAAGATGGCCCAGATCCCCGTGATTGGCGTGATAGATCCTGGCGCTCAGCAAGCTGTGACCGCTACCAGGAATCGCAAGATCGGTGTGATCGGCACCGAAGGCACAGTCCGCTCCGGAGCTTATACCAAAGCGCTGCAGGCGATAATTCCCGAAGTGGAAGTTTTTTCCGTTCCCTGTCCGCTCTTCGTTTCACTGGCAGAAGAGGGCTGGCAGTCGCATCCTGTAACTGAAGCGATTGTCAGGGAGTATCTAAGCTATTTCAGTGACAAGGATATCGATACCCTTGTTCTGGGCTGCACTCATTATCCCTTGCTGGCAGACGTGATCCAGGCCGTGATGGGACCAAAGATCAAACTGGTGGACAGCGCGGCTGCCATCGCGGCTTATCTGGAACCACTGCTGCCGCCTGAAAATGATGGACAGCCCGGACAAGACAGCTTTTTTGTAAGCGATAATGAAAACAAGTTCGCCGCTCTCGCCACCCGGATCCTGGGCAGCGAGATCACCCAGCTCAAACGGGTACGCATGTTTGAAAGCTGGTTTGAAGACTAGAATTGATAGAAATAATACAAGGATTAACATATGGAACCCCTGATTTTGACAGCAGCCATCACAGGAGCTGAGACTACCCGCAAAGACCAGCCCAATTTGCCTATTACACCCTCTGAACAAGCAGCGGAAGCAGCTGCATGTTTTGAAGCCGGGGCCAGGGTCATTCATCTGCATGTGCGGGAAGACGATGGCAGTCCCACACAAAGACTGGCACGCTTTGAAGAAGCGATCCTGGCCATTCGCGCCGCCGTCCCGGAAGTGATTATCCAGATCAGTACTGGCGGAGCTGTCGGCGAGTCTTTTGAAAAGAGGCTGGCACCTTTGGCCCTGAAACCTGAGATGGGCACCCTGAACGCCGGAACGCTCAATTTTGGCGACGATATCTTTATCAATCATCCCAAAGACATAATCCGTCTGGCTGAAGCTTTCAAGCTCTACGATGTGGTCCCTGAAGTTGAGGTCTATGAATCTGGCATGATCGATGTCATTGCCCGCCTGGTAAAAAAAGAGATCATCACTCACACGCCGCTGCATGTCCAGTTCGTGTTAGGAGTACCCGGTGGTATGAGTGGTAAACCTGCCAATGTGCTTTATATGGCCAGCCATCTCGCGGAAGAGATTCCGACTGCCACCTGGGCGGTAGCGGGAATAGGACGCTGGCACATTCCGGCCTCCATGATGGCCATGACCCTGGGTGGTCACATCAGAGTTGGTTTTGAGGACAACATCTATTACCACAAGAATTTAGTGGCGGACAGTAACGCCCAACTGGTAGCCAGAATGGCAAGAATCGCCACAGAGATTGGACGTCCTCTGGCCAGCCCTGCTCAGGCCCGTGAAATCCTTGGCCTGAAGTGAGGTAATGATGCAGCTAAGTGACAACGCTCTGATCGTGCTGGAAAAGCGCTATTTCAAAAAGGACGGGGAAGGCCGCACCCTGGAAGACTGGGACGCCCTGATCACTCGCGTCGCTACCAACGTAGCGGGCAACGACCCCGATAAAATAATTGTTTATAAAGAGCTTCTGGATTCTGGAAACTTCCTGCCCAATTCTCCCACTCTGATGAATGCCGGCAGCGATCTGCAACAGCTTTCCGCCTGCTTTGTGCTTCCGATTGACGACAGCATGGACAGCATCTTCGAGACTCTCAAAAATGCGGCCCTAATCCATAAAAGCGGAGGCGGAACGGGGTTTTCCTTCAGCCGTCTGAGGGAGGCAAATTCACGGGTCCGCTCCACCAATGGAGTTTCAAGCGGCCCCCTGTCGTTTCTGAAGGTCTTCAACGCGGCCACTGATGCGGTAAAACAAGGTGGTACCCGCAGAGGGGCCAACATGGCCATCCTCAACGTCAACCACCCTCAGATTCTGGAATTCATTACCTGCAAGTCCGATACTAAAGAGCTCACCAACTTCAATCTCAGTGTTGGCATTACCGAAGAGTTTATGCGGGCGGTCTATCAGGACCAGGAATATGAGCTCATTTCACCCCATACCGGTGAGGCGCAGAGATCTCAAAACGCCCGGGAGGTCTTTGAACTGATCGTGGAAATGGCCCACAAAAACGGAGAACCGGGCATCGTGTTTCTGGATAGGATCAATGCCGACAATCCCACTCCCGCCCTGGGCCAGATTGAATCCACCAATCCCTGCGGAGAGCAACCATTGCTGCCAAACGAAGCATGCAATCTGGGCTCGATAAACCTGTCTTTGTTCGCCAGCGGAGATACTGTCGATTGGGCCAAGCTCAAGGCCGTGGTGAGGTTGAGCGTGGATTTTCTGGATGACGTGATCGAAGTATCCCACTTTCCGCTTCCTCAGATCGATTCTATGGTAAAGGCCAATCGCAAGATCGGCCTGGGTGTAATGGGCTGGAGCGATTTGCTCTACCAGCTCAAACTCCCCTACGCCAGTGAAGAAGCTGTAGCGCTGGCCTCCAGAGTGATGGAATTCATCGATTTTTCCGCCAAGCAGCGCTCCATGGAACTAGCCCGGGATAAAGGCAGTTTCCCCAATTTCCCGGACAGCAGCTACGCCAATGGCATCAACAACCGCAAGCAAATCGATCAGGACTGGGAAGGCCTCTCAAAGGCTATAGCAATCAATGGGATTCGTAACGCCACCGTTTCCACTATCGCTCCCACCGGGACCATTTCCATGATCCTGGACACCTCGAGCGGAATCGAACCCCAGTTTTCTCTGGCCTACGTCAAAAACGTGATGGACGGAGAAAAACTGCTTTATGTAAACAAATGGTTTGAAAAGGCCCTCGCTCGCGAAGGCCTGCTCCGTCAGGATATCCTCGAACGCGTATCCCAGGGAGAATCCTTGCATGATTTGGAAGAAATCCCCCAAGCCATCCGGGACGTCTTTCAAACCGCTCATGATATCAGCCCTGAGTGGCATATCCGCATGCAGGCAGCCTTCCAGGCTTACACGGACAACGCCGTCAGCAAGACTATCAATTTTCCCCACGATGCCACCCGGGAAGATATCCACAGCGCTTATGAAATGGCCTATCAGCTAGGCTGCAAAGGGGTTACGGTTTACAGGGACGGCAGTCGCGAAAACCAGGTCCTCAGCACCGGGTCCACCCCCAAAACCGACAAAAAAGTTGCTCCCCGCACCCGTCCTGAAGTAACCCATGGCATCACACAAAGGCTGGAAACCGGTTGTGGACACATGTATGTAACCATCAACACAGACGAACAAGGGGCCTGCGAGATATTTGTCCAGATGGGCAAAGTGGGAGGCTGCGCTTCTGCTCAGTTGGAAGCTATCGCCAGATTGTCATCTCTGGCTTTGAGGTCCAACATCCGGTTGGAAGCCATCATACGCCAGCTCAAGGGTATACGCTGTCAATCACCTATGTGGCACAAAGGCCAAATGATTACTTCCTGCGGCGACGCGGTTGGCCGTGCCTTGGAAAGCTTTCTCACCCTGCACAAAAATGGGGATGTGAAATCCCTGCAAATAGAGACCGATGCCGGATTAATGCAGATCCCGGTCAAATCTTCGGGCTCTGCCCTCTGCCCCGATTGCGGGTCCACAATCGAGCATTCGGAAGGATGCTTGATTTGCCCCTCCTGCGGTTGGTCCAAATGCTAAAACTTTCAGGGGAATTGAGCTTCCCCTTATCCAAAATCTTAACAGGAGATAATCGATGCGGTGTCCCCATTGCAACACCCGCCTGGCCAGTCATGACGTCTGGTGCCTGAACTGCCATCGCCAAAGCGGTCTGATCAAAAACGAACTTTCCGCCTGGCAGAGCTTCAAGCGGAGTTGGAACGCCTATACGCCTTTTCAAGGGATGAATGTTCCTCTGGCAGTACCAGCCATCATCCTTGGAGTAATTCCAATCGCCATTATTGGGTGGATTCTAAACACCAGCGTGATCCTGGCTACCGACACGGCCCTCAAGCTGGTGCTGAGCCTGATAATCAAATCTGCCATCCTCAGCATGTTCATACCTTTCACCATCATCGGTTTCAGTGCTGCTTGCGCTGATCCAGGCTACCAGGCCGGCAAGGAAAAGCTTGCTGTCGCGCTGAAGTCCTACCCCCGCTATCTTGGCTTCAGTCTCATGAACTGCCTCTACTATATCGTCATCTATCTGATCTGCTTCGGCTTCCCTGGTTTTGGCAGCGATCCCATCCTCAGGCTGGTCTGGATCGTGCTGGTGAATTACTGGATCGCCGTTGTGTTGCCCGTTCCGGTGCTAATGGAAAGACGCGAACTGAGTTTTTGGAGTGCCTTGAAGCTCTCTTATCGCCATTTTCATGTGGTACGCTGGAACATGTATCTGCTCGTCCTGGTATTGTTTATCCTCAATTCTATCGCCGGCTTGCTGTTCATCGTGCCCTTGGTCGTCACTCTGCCTCTCAGCTGGTTTGCCGTGCGCGACTACACCGATTTGCTCCTGGAGTATGAGCTTGACCGCCAATAGGATACGCAGATGAGCAGAAAAGAGATCATCTCAATAGTCATCCTTGTCCTGGTGGCAGGATATGGTGCCTGGCAGTACTTTCACAGCTCGTTTACCCAGACCAAATCTCAGCATCTCATGGATACCGTTGTCCGCGTCACCGCCACCTCAAAAAGCAAAAACATCGGCACCCGCATCGATTCCGTTTTTTCCTACATCAAGCGCCTGGAAGACAAACTTAACGACTATTCGGAAGATTCCTGGCTGTGGAAGATCAACCATTCGGATCAGACGCAGTTTGCCATGGATCCGGACATTTACGAGCTGCTGGTTATCTCAGACAGTCTCTATAAAATTACTGACGGGGGGTTCGATCCAACTATCAAGCCGGTTTACGATCTCTGGGGCTTTGGTTCCAGGCCCTACAGCGATACCGATTCCCTTGCAAACGCCGTACCGGACAGCCTGGTGCTGGCCAAGACACTTGAACAGGTGGGTTTTGACAAGATCAGATTCGATGCCCGGACTCTTTATAAGCCTGTGGAAGTAAAACTGGCTTTTGGTGCCATCGCTAAAGGCTATATTCTGGATAAAGCCAGAGCATACATGAAAAGCATGGGAATAATTTCTGGTAACATCGATTGCCGCAGCAGTATGACCTTCTACGGTTCGTCCCTGCCCCAGCAGGTCTACATTCAGCATCCCATGTTAAGCCAGGACGACTATATCGCCTCTTTCAAGATTTATAACAAGTCGGTAGGCACCTCCGGAAACTATCAGCAGTTCTTTGAGCTCAACGGGATCAGATATCATCATATCCTCAACCCCAAGACTGGTTATCCGGTTCCCAACGTCTATTCCTGCACCGTTATCCATCCCTCCGCGGCTTGGGCTGACGGTCTTTCCACCGCCCTATTTCTGGTTCCCCCTGATCGTGCGATCGAGTTGGCCCGCTCGATTCCTGATTGCGACGCGGTGATCTATTTCGATCAGGACGGCAGCACGGTTTCCCTTAAGACCATGGGCATGAAGGATATCGGCTTCAGCGAGAAGATATGACCATTCCAGACCTTCAGTCCCAAACCGATCATCGCAGGATCAACATCGACAAAGTTGGCGTCAAATCACTGCGCTACCCTATCCTTGTGGAAGATCGTGAAAACACTGCTCAGCACACCGTGGCCGACCTCAATATCTATGTGGAACTGCCTCATCACCGACGTGGTACCCACATGTCCAGATTTGTGGAAATCCTCAATCATTACCATCAGGATATGATCATCGGTCAGCTGGACCGCTTTCTGGAGGAGCTCAAGGCGGTCATGAAAGCCGAAGCGGCTTACGTCGATATCAGTTTCCCATATTTTATCCGTAAAACTGCCCCGGTCTCCAAGATTTCCTCCCTGATGTGTTATGACTGTTTTTTCAATGCCTGTTTGCGCGATGAATATGAACTCTGGATCGGAGTGGTGGTCCCAGTCACCACGCTCTGTCCCTGCTCGAAGGAGATCAGTCAGTACGGCGCTCACAACCAGCGCTCTCACATCACTATTAAGCTCTGTTACCGTGAGTTCGTCCGGCTGGAAGAATTGATCGCTCTAGCGGAATCGGTGGCTTCCTGCGAGATTTTTCCCCTCCTCAAGCGTCCCGACGAAAAGTATGTCACGGAACGGGCTTACAATAATCCCCGCTTTGTGGAAGACATTGTCAGAGAGCTCACCCAGGGCCTCAAGGCCGACCCGAGGGTAAAAAAGTTTCTGGTGGAAGCGGACAGCTTTGAATCCATCCATGCCCACAACGCCTACGCGAAGGTTGTGTGGGACACCGAAACAGATCTTCCCGCCCGCCCCAAAGCCCGGAAATCCTGATGCCAGGTCTGCACATCCAGCCAGCAGAATCCTTTGTTCTGCCCAACAGCCTGAAAGTTATCCTGCATAAAGACCTCAGCGAGCCGATTGTCTGTCTGCAGGCCGTGGTCCGATCTGGAAGCGCCAATGAACGCGCACCCGAAGCCGGCTTCTCGCACTTCATCGAGCATCTCGCCTTCAAGAGCAGTAAACGCTACGGATTCAATCAGATCAGCAGCACCGTATCCAGATTGGGCGGTTCCCTGAACGCCTATACCGATTTTGACAGCACCTGCTATTATCTATTGCT
>JAGOIY010000050.1 GCA_017995405.1 Candidatus Cloacimonadota bacterium | reverse complement strand
TTATTTCATCAGCATCATCTTGCGGGTTTCGGAATGGTTGTCTGTATTCAGGCGGTAGAAATAGAGTCCGCTGGGCACGGTATTGCCGTTGGCATCGGTGCCGTCCCAAACCACGCTATGGCTGCCGAAGCCGCGCTGTTCGTTGAGCAGAGAGCGCACGAGCTGGCCTTTGACGTTATAGACGCTCAGTCTGGCATGGCCGGATTTGGGCATGTCAAAGCTGATGGTGGTGCTGGGGTTGAAGGGATTGGGGAAGTTGGGATGCAGAATTGAGGGAGCGGGTGTGACCACGGGGTCGTCGCTGTCCACTCCGTAGGGGAAGACGATCTGCAGTTCCATAAACACCACTTCGCCGCCATCGGGAGTGGGATGATAGGCAGGGGCGTTGACGTTTGATCCCCAGGTATAGTCATCGTAGAAGAGGATGCCGAGCTTGCCCACTTCCTGGTTGCCTTGCATACCGGTGAAGATCACCTTGTCGGCAGGATAGACATACATGGGCTTGCGGCCGGCCAGTTCAGGAGTTTCCACGTTGTTGAGCACGATGGGCTCGCTCCAGGTGTCGCCATTGTTGGGGCTCACGGAGATGTAGATCTCGGGAGTGTTGGCAAACTGGGAATAGTCCGTATCAGAATAGTAGTTGAACATTCTGGCGCGCTGGGAATCCTGCCACACGGCTGCCATCATGCCATGATCGTTGGCCTCGGAGATTCTCACTCCGTTGTAGTGGAACATCATGGCATCGGTGTGGGCGGTCGCATCCCAATGCGGGAATGGCCAATCCGTCACCATCAAAGGATAGTATCCACCGGCACCGTCATCCCCATACTCGTCCACCTCACCAAAGGGAGCTTCGGTATCCCAGGGCATAAAGGTCTGATTGAAGGTATCGCTGGGATCTTTCTGGGGATAGAGGTCATTGACCTGGATCTGATTGGAATCCGGATTGTAGACCATGTGCTTCACAAACTGCAAAGCGGGATAATAATAATCGTTGTAAGAAGAGAGGGCCCAAAGAGCGGCGGTGTGCACTCTGCCACGCTGGTCAACCACGGAGTTCATGTGGGAGGAATTGGCTACCTGGAAGAAGATCTCGTTGTCGCCATAAGGGATGTCGCCATTGTCCGGATCGGTATAATAGCCAGTGGTGTCGCTGGGAGCGCTGTTGGGATTCCAGGCTGGCAGCTTGCTGTAACGGGTCATGCGGGACCAGGTACCTTCTCCGTAATTCGGGCAGATAAAGACGTCCAGATCGGGCTCGTCGAGGCTGTTGTTGTCGAGGTCCATGGCAGCGTGATATCCGATGTAGTAAATGTTTCCAGACATGTCTGCCGTGATCGAGGAAGTGGGACGGCGAAACTCTGCGGTATCCACGTTCCAGGCGTCATATTCTGGCAGGGTAGTGTGATTCCATACCAGAGGGACGCCAGATTCGATGTCGTCGCCGTTGAAGTCGGTGTAGGCGATATAGACGTTTTCGCTGGGGCTGCCGTTGGCGGCATGACTGATGTAGTTGCGCTGAGAGATATAGACGCGGCGTTTCCCAGCTATGGGTGAGGGGCCAATCGTCATGGTGGGCCAGATGAATTCGTTGTCGGTGGTGGTGGTGCCGTTGGGAGCTGTGATCGAGGTGGGAGCGTCAGCGGTGAGCTGAATATCGTTCCACAGACCGGCAAAACCAGCCATAAAGGCATCGGAGACAAACTGAGTTTCGAGGTTGGCATCGGCGTCCGCGTTGGCATGCCAGGCATAAAGCGGTTTGCCGGAGACGGGATCGATCACCATGCTGGGAAAGCCTTCATGGTTTTGGACACTTGTGATCTCGTTGTTGCTGATCACATCACCCTGGGGGTTCATGTAGGTGTAAAACACCCGGCGGGTGCTGGTAGCCTGACGACGTCCATGATAGGTGATAAAGTATCCACCGCCAGCGCTGGAAGGGATCACCCTCAGCGGCAGGCTGCTGTAAGCCCCGATCATGTAATCATAGTAATTCACTATGATGGAATTGGGGACGCGGGTAAAGGTGTAAGCGGGCACTTCGCGGGTGCCGGGCATCGAGATGCCCCTGGGGCTTTCGAGGGTAGGCTTGATCTGGCCGGGTGGCATGATGTCGGCCTGAAGCAGGGTGCAGACTAGCAGCACGGCTGCCACTAAAAGCAATGTCTTTTTCATCGTTCCTCCATGTATATGGCTTGCTTTGTTCGCGGCTCAAAGAGCCGTGATGGTTACTCTGTCTCATCCGGTGCTGTAAACTTCGCGCCGGTTCTCTTATCAGGCTCAAGACATTATTAATTACTTTTTTATAATCTGCAAGCCCTTCCTGAATATTTCAGGACGGACTGTGGACAAATTTCCATTCGGCATTTAACAACTAATCACATATGAGTATTTTGTGTCAATTCCTATTTTTATCAGGCCTTGCGGCCTGGGGATAAAGACCTGGCACAAGGATTCTAACAGATATGTTTCCCAGCTGTTTAATCCAGTTAACCAGACTAATGGGTCTTTCGGATCGAGCTGTAGAAATCTTTCTTCAGCACAAAGGTCTGAAAGAGAGATTTGATGCCGCTGGTGACCATATCCAGCCGGATAGCCTTGGTGCGCACTCCGTGAATGAAGAGCGGCACCAGTCCCAGTCCCTTGGCCAGGTAAATCCTGCGGTAGGCGATGGGGAGGTAGGCCTCCATCTGCTTGTAGCTCATCCCCAGGGGGTTGTAAACGCAGTGGGTGATGTCGTAATCCTCCCAGTTGTAATGACGGATGCGGTCTTCTTTTCTGAGGCGCTCAAAGACTTCCGTGCCAGGAAAGGGTGTGAGAATGGAGACAAGGATCATGCCGGGCAGCTTGCTGAAAAACTGGATGTTCTTTTCGATGATCCCGGGGGTGTCAAACTGGTCTCCGCTGCCCAGCAGCATAAACCAGTCGTAGCTGATGCCCACACTTTGCATGATCTTAACGGCCATGTGGATTTGGTCCAGGTTGATCTTTTTGTGGATGCTTTCCAGCACTTCCGGCACGCCGCTTTCGATGCCGATGGACAGCATCCTGCATCCGCAGCGGGCCATTCTGGAGATCAAAACGGGATCGCGGCAGATGAGGTCCACGCGGCTCATACTGTTCCAGGTGAATTTAAGCTGCTTTTCCTCCACCAGTTCGCAGAAGCTGTTTACCCATTTGGCATCCACGGTAAGGTTGTCGTCGTGAAACCAGAAGTGGTTGTAGCCCCAGGAGATGTAGTCTTCGATATCCTTGATCACGTCTTCCACTCTGCGCTGGCGATACTTGCCGCCATAGAAAGCTGAGATGGAGCAATAGGAACAAAAGAAGGGACAACCCCGGCTGCTCACGATCTTGGGGGTGAAGCTGAAATCCGGGGCCACGAGGTCCATAGTGATGCGGGGCAGAGTGTTGATATCCTCGACCAGGGCGATGATCTCGTCGTTGTGAAACTTGCCTTGCTTTTTGAAGACCATGCCCGGGATGGCGGGATAGCGTTCTCCCACTTCCAGCGAGTTCAAGAGCGCGGGAAACACCTCTTCGCCCTCGCCGCGGCAGACATAGTTCACTCCGGATTCCTCGATGGTCTCTTTGTACATAAAGGTCACATGATGGCCTCCGATCACGGTGGTGATGGAAGGATATGCCTTTTTGACCAGCTTGATGAGGTCCCGGGTCATGGGATAGGTGGCCGTCACGCAGGAGAAACCTACCACGTCTGGCTTGTAACGACGGATAAAGCGATGGATGCTGATGCTGTCCGCGCTTACGACCACAGGTCTGTGACCGGCATCCCTGGTCGCGGCGGCTACAAACAGAAGGCCCTGATGGATCTGATGGCCTTTTCTCATTCCCTCCAGGCCACCCGTGGTGGCCTTGGGGGAAACGAGCAATACTTTGAGGGGCATAAATCAGCCTTTTTCTGCCAGCCGGCGACTCAGCACCGCCAGCGAAGCAAACATATCTACATACTCCACGATGATATCAGGCGGCACCTGAATCTTTTGGGGAGTAAAATTCCAGATGGCCTTGATTCCGCTGTGGACCATGATATCGGCGATCAGCTGAGCCGCTTCGGGAGGAACGGTAATAATGCCGATCCGGATGTTGTTGCGGGTGGCCATGGCAGTGAAATCCAGCACTGAGTGGACCGGCACTCCATGCACTACCGAGCCGATGCGGTCTGGATCGTTATCAAAGGCGGCCATGATGGCGAGGCCTTTTTGAGAGAACTCCTGATATCCCAGCAGCGCGGAACCCAAGTGCCCCACTCCCACCAGATAGCTGGAACTGGTATCATTCCAGTTGAGCAGCTTTTCGATGGCTGCCGCCAGATCGCGGATTTTGTATCCGCTCTGGGGAATGTTTGTCACACCCGCGAAAGAGAGATCTTTGCGCACCAGGGTCTGATGAATATCCGCGAATACCGATATCTTGGTGGCTGTCACGCTTTTCAGGCCAGCGCGTTTGAGCTGCTTGAGCACCTCCAGATACTGAGGGAGCCGCTTGAGAGTGCTGGTGGGAATAGTGATCTTTTCCATAAGGCTACTCGAAAGGCAGGAAGTGCAAAAGTCCGTGCCAGTGGAAGGTGGAGAGGATGCTGCCGATTACGATCAGCGTGATCATCACCATCTTAAAGTAATCCTGGCCTTTGAGCATGCTGACCAGTTCGACGTTTTTGGAGAGATAGGCAGACGCGGCATAAAACTCTTCGCCGATCAGGGTATAATCGCAGGTGGTAATAAAGAATGGCACCTGAGTGATGGCATCGGTGCCGGCAATCTGAATAGCGCCGGTCTGATTACCGGTTTCGGTCATGAACAGAGCTTCCGCGTTGAAATATCCCATATACATGATGGTGGCCACCCGTTCACGGATGGTGATGCCATTGACGCCAGCGGCAAAGGCAAACTGGGAATCCGAGATGAAGAAGATGTCTTCCCGGTTGAAGGCATCCGGTCTGCCCACTTCGCTGTAAGAGGTCTGAACGATCTCCTGGGCGATGGGCACCACAAAGTAGTCCACGTGCGGAGAGATCAGCCTTACATCAAACTCAGCCGTCTTTTTGGCAATCTGACTGAGGATCATCAAAAAGGAGATGGTGCAGGGTTCTCCCAAAGTGCCCCAGCCGGGCACAAACATCACGGGACGGCCCATTTCAGTGGCACGGCCCACGGCGTTGTCGAGGTCCTCAAGTCCGGCAATGGGCCTGATATACAGGTCTTTGCGGCGGGCCTGGAACAAGGCGTATACGATCAGGATGCCAAAGATTATACTGCCAAACAGGGTGGCCCACATGGTGGTGTTGAACCATACCGGTTTGGGAGTGAAAACCGTTTCACCGTCGCGGTTGTAGGTATCGGTCTGCTGAAAGAAACCATGGCCGTCCGTGAGTAGAAACTGATAGCTGAAGCTGCGGTTGTTGCGGACTGATTCAGCCAGCAGGATTCTGCGCCAGGCGGATTCGGACCTGGCCTTTTGGGCCTGTTTGTAAGCCGGATGGGCGGTGATAAAACCATAACTGCCGCTATAGTAGTCACCTTCCTCTTTGGCTGCCAGATATGCCTGGCTGAGAGTGTCACCCTGGGCGGCCAGTTGTTTGACCACTCCCCTGAGGCTGTCGGCTTTGACAGACATTTCCTTGAGGTCCTTCTCAAAGTCGCTCCTATATAGAGAGGCCTGGAAGGCAAATCCTTTTTCAGCATTCATGGCAACACTAATGGTGGGATCGATGGTGAGGCTGCGGGTCTTGGCGTCGTAGCCGGTGACGGATTTATAGAGCACATCCGGGAAGCTGATTGTGTGGTCCTGGGCCCTCAGCATTCCGTTGGACCGCATACCGGGCTTGAAAACCTGGTCCAGGTTCTTTCTGGTAAGCACATCCAGATACACTTTGTCCAGGCGATGGCCATGCAGGCTGAGATTTTTGCCCACATAGCGACGGGTGGCATCGTCAAACACGATGTCCTGCGTGGCAGCAGGCTCCACATACGCTTTTTTGGAGCGCAGCATTACCCGGGTGCTCACCATGAACTTTTTGGTGCCCTTAAAGCCCTGCGGTACCTTGAGGTAGAGGATCTTGTCCGGATAGTATTCTGTGATCGTGGCCAGTTCTTTGCCCTGCGTGTCGGTAAATGTGAAGCGCAAGCGCTCGATGGGATAGAGCTCGTTTTCCAGCAGGTCGTAGTTGAACTTGAGTTTGGTCTTGGAACCCGACGTATAAGAGGCCTGAGTGATGTAGGCAACCGGTTTTCCCACTGAGATCAGCAGGTTGTCTCCCTTGTTGTTTTTCTTGTTGTGCACGCTGAAAGCCGGCAGGGGAGGATACTGGGATGAATTCTTCACATACAGAGTGTCAGCCAGGGAAGCGTTTTGGAAGCCGGAGGTGTCGCTATAGGTGAGCAGGGGCAGATATTCAGTGGCGGGACGGCTGAGCTGGATGCCTGCTTCCTTCAGGTTTACCTTCTGATACAAGGTCGAGACATTAGGATCGGCGGCCACCTGAAACATCGGGATGGCACTGGCTTTCCATTGAGCGTTGAAAAGGCTGTCCGGAGCGCTGGAGTTGAGCTCCTGCTGGGCCTTGAAGAGCGGGGCCTGGTCTTTGGGAAGCAGCCAGCCGCTGTATTCCTGGAGGTCGTAGCCCATTTCCGGCATGCTCCACTCGAAACCGATCTCAGCTTTGTCTTCCACCCAGGTGGCGGCCAGCTCGGCATCTGGAGACGGACGGTTGTCCACCGGTGTGGCGGATACCACTTTGGCCCCGGGCAGATGTTTGCCGCGTTCGTTGACGGCAACGACACTGTAATAATAGGTCTTGCCGGGCAGGGGATTGGCATAGATAAAATCAAACTGGTTGAGCTTATAACCTGCCATGCTGCCATCGGCCGAGTCGATCCTGCGGGAATGGTGGTTGAACACGCGATGATTGATGGCTCCCAGCACCTCAAAATGGGGGATCAGCGATCCTATCACTTTGGGATCACGTGGCACGGCACGGTAGAGCGGAGATCCGGAGGGCTGGTGCCTTTCCTTTTTGAGCTTGTTGGGGGCCGTCTCAAACTCGAAGAGAGGCTGGTAATCCTGATCTGAAAAAGTGATCTCGTTGCCGATCACTCCCAACACGGGGTCCACATCCAGATTGTTGAAATAGAACAGGCTGTCAGGACTGGCGCCCCGGTAGATCTTGTACTGGATGATCCGGTGAGATTTGTCGAGCGGTTTCCATTTGAGGATGACGCCCTGGCCGCTGTCGTTGGGAGCGTCCATGGCCACAAGGCCTTCGATCAGGCCACCGGACTCAAACCCCGCTCCGCTTCCTGAGAAGAGCATCAGGATGCCCAGCAGGGCCATGGCGGTTACTATAGCTGCTTTTTTCATTTAATTATTTCCTCGATCCCGTTTCCGGGTCCCCAAACCCCCGGGAGCCTTTTTGGAAAAAGCTCCCGCGGCTTCAGGATAGATCAGCTCAGGCTAGAATATCTTGCCAAAGACATCGTTGACCAGAAACTGGATGCGACCGATCAACAGAGAGATACGTGCCATCACGGTAAGCCCGAAACTGGCCCCGAATCCCACCATCATATACCATTTTCCGACTGCCACAAACCTGCCATAGGCACCGGTGTGAGCTTTCGAAAAGAAGAAATACAGCAGCACCGAAACGGTCCCGATGAAGATCAGAAAGAGGTTCACATTCTCGATTGGCACCATAGCCTGACGCATCTGCACCAGGATATAGCTATGCATGGCCAGAGCCACACTGGCGCCCACATACATCATCGAGAAAGCGATGGGATAGCGGGAAAGCCAGCTCAGCTTGCGTGAGAACCTGAACAGGTAGAAGGCACCCAGGAGGGCCGGAATGATGAGGATAAACTGATGTTTCAGGACGATCGGCTGCCACAGATAGGGGATGAACACACGTTCATAGGTAAGCACCAGACCGTATCCCAGAGAAATCCCCACCAGCAGCTGTTCGGACATCTGGTAGAAAGGATTGTCCTTATAGAGGAAGGAGAATATGGAGAGGGTGAAAAAGGCACCCACGAGATTGCTGAATAGTTCGAATGTCACTTTTTCCTCCTTACTGCCTGGCCTGGCGGGCTTTCTGAATAAAGTAGCCGATGTTGCCCAGGACGATAAACACGATGATCATGATGTGGGCCACGGACTGCGCATTCATACCGATCCGGGCCACCTTGAATTTGTAGATGATATTGCGGGTCATGCGGTTCAGATCAGCCATGGCGGTATAGCCCAGGGCTTCCTTTTGATCGTCGGTTACCTTGGTGACGTCGATCTCCACCTGGCCGTTCTTTTCAGTTTTCAGCTTGTCAAAGATGGGGGCTTTGTCGGGATACTTGCCCACGAATTTGCTATATTCGTCAGCGCTGAATTTTGCCACCGTCTGAGTGGTGATATTGATCAGTTGTTTGGTGGATTCTTCCCTGAGGATATCGCTGCTGAAAGCTCTGCCGGGCACGATCTTGTTGCCGTCTTCATCCACGGTAACGGTGATGGGACTGCCGGGTTCGCGGTAAGCGGCAAAGACGTCCACCAGCTTTTCATATTCCGCGGCGCCTTTGAGCCCTGCCAGCATGCCGATCTTCTGTCCGGACTGCAGGAAGGGATATTCGTCGGCAGCCATCACGGCTGTGACACCCACGCCAATATTGAGGCCAAACTTGGGCCTGGCATAATAGAGCCAGGTCACACCGGCTGAGGAGCCGGAAAACTCCACCACCAGGTTCATTTCGCTGTAGTTGTTTACCCCTTTGATGATCTCGAGGTTTTCCAGCTTGCGTCCTTCGGCGTCAGTTTTTACTGCGGCGGCTATGTTGTCTCCCATACCCAGAATGGTAGGCATGGCCAGGGCGGCAGGAATATAGCCAAAGTTGCAGTAGTCCACTCCGGATTTGATATTGGGGTATTCCTCTTTGACGGTGTTGATGGCATAGTCTATGATGGGAGCGCCCTGAGGAAACCAGGTGAGCATAAACACCTTGACGTTGCGCTCGAAGCAGTGCCTCAGGATGGCCACTTCCATGGGAAAGAGCTCTGGCATGGTGGAGGCGTCGTGATAAAAGCTCAACAGGATGGCGCGGTCCTGGCGGCCGGCATAGGAATCGATGAATTGATAGAGGTTTTCAGTGGAAGGAGAGGTAACGTTGTCTGAATTGAAAGGGATCGCCAATGGAATCACGATGGCCAGGGCCACCACAATATAGATCCAGCGGCGGTCCAGCTTTTGGATGCGTTCGAATATATTCATCTTTTTCCTTCCTTTAATCCCCGCCGCCCAGATAGGAGCGTTCAATACCCAGCATGATCTTGAGAGTGGTGGCCACGGAACCGAGGCCTACTCCCAGCATAATTCCACGCTTGGAAGCCAGGTTTGGCACGTCCAGGATCCATTGCGAAATCGTAGGCAGGTGTTTGGATATCTTCACTCCCAGAGGCACCTGGGCCAGCATCACCACAATCGCTGCCACAAGCAGGACGGTGGCTTCCACGCTTCTGGCCCTGAAGGCCTTGTAGGCCGCGGAGGCCATATAAAAAGCCAGCAGGGAAAACATGGTGGCGCTCATCGGCATCGCCATGGTCTCGAACATCCACATATAGAGGCCGCCCTTCTGGGTGCCTCCAATGAATCCGGCCAGGGAGGTGACGATGAATCCGGCAAAGAAGAAATAGCTGAATTGCCATTTGGGCGCGCGGCGCTTGATCTTGGCATTGTGCATCATGGAGAGGCTCATCACGCCCAGCAGCATGGCAAACGGGGCCATGGCACGTGACCAGGGTGTGTAGAACTGGTAGTAGAAGTCATCGGCCATGATCTTGTGGGGTATAAACACCCACAAGAGGAAGACGATGCCACCGACGATGACTATGATCAACGGTACGGTCTTTTTCATATAAGGTCCTCTATCACTTGGTAGGAAGTATATTTAGCAGATTCGTCACCTGGAGCGTGGACAGGATGGTGCCCACCAAAACCAGGAAGACGATGATGATCTTCAGATAGTCCTGCGCCTTGAGGGTGCCCAGTAACATAGGCTCACGGTTCAGATAGGCGGAGGCGGCATAGAGCTCTTCGCCGATCAGAGTGTAGTCGCAGGTGGTGATGAAGAAGGGGATCTGGGTGATGGCGTCCGAGCCGGCTATCTGAACGGCACCCACCGTGTTTCCAGTCTCAGTCATCAACAGAGCTTCCGCGGCAAAGAAGCCCAGGAAGAAGTTGGTAGCCATCTTCTCACGGATCATGATCCCATTGACACCGGCCACATAGGCAAACTGGCTGTTGGTGAGGTAGAAGATATTGTTTTTGTCGTAGGTATCAGGTCGGCCCACGCTATAATGAGCTTCTCTCACAATTTCCTGCACCACCGGCATCACGATGTAGTCGTAACAAGGCACGATCAATTTGGTGTCATATTCCGCGGCGCGTTTGGCCACCTGGGTCAGAATGCCCATTGATGCCAGGGTGGATACGTCCGAAAGTGATCCGCTGCCCATGCAGTAGAGCATCGGACGGCCCATTTCAGTGGCGCGGCCCACGGCATTATCGATCTCATCCAATCCGGCAATAGGACGGATATAGAGATCTTTGCCGCGCTTGGCCAAAGTCACGAAGCTCACCACCAAGGCGCCATACAGCAGCACCGCGAACAGGGTGATGAGTTTCTCTTTGGCAAACCAGTTTGAGATCGGATAATAGAAGTTGACCTCTCCGGTAGCGCTGGTATCTGGATCAGAGACGGTAAAGAGGCCCCGGCCGTTGGTCTTGACGATCTGGTAGCTGTGATTGCGGCTTTCGGGCTCACGGACACCCGCGATATACTTGATCCAGGAACGGTCGCTGCCACGCTTGAGAGCTGCCTGCATGTGTTTGTTTTCCGTAAAGAGGGCCAGCTTCTTTTCCTGAGCTTCCAGCTTGGCTTTCAGCTCCAGCGCGGCGGTCGAATCAGCATCGGCGGGAAGCTTGGCTATCTTGGCCTTGAGATCGGCCACGTCCTTTTTCATCAGGTCGATGCTCTTGAGGGCTTCGTCCTTAAAGATACTGGTGTTGATCAAAGCCTCTTTATCTTTGTCAAAGGTGAAGTCTATAACTGGCGACACCAGAGCGTAGCCAGCCTTGCTTTCTCCAGCCTTGAGCGGACGCGAGAAGCGCTTGCCGTTCATGTAGGTGTGGAGCGTGTTGCCTTTCACAAAGTTAAAGCCCGACACCAGACGCGGAACCATAGTGGGATAGGAGATATTGACGTCCAGGTTGCTGTCGAAGGAGGTGTTGCGTTTGACCAAATAATAGTTCGGAGACCTGATACCGCGGCGGTATACCACGTTTTGGACGCGGGATACCTCTTCGCCGTTGCGCCACAGCTGCTTGCCTGGCATGAGGGCCATCATGGCGGTATCCCACTCGAGGTCTTGCTCCAGGATATAGCTTCTGGGGTCTATGTCCTTTCCTTTCATCGTGATCCGAACCCGGAAACCCTTGCGGTAATCATAACCGGCCGGCACTTTGATCTTGAAAGAAAGGTCCTGATAAAACTCGTTGATCGTAACGAAAGGCTTGCTCTGGCCAGGGATGTAGAGGCTGAAATAGATGTTGGTCACCTTCTGGGTCTCGGCCTTGTTGAGCTGATAGTTGATCTTGAGCCTGGTGTTTTTCGCGTTTAGCGAGGTAGTCTTGGTCACAAAGGTGATGGGTTTGTCCCAGATCACGGTGAGGCGGTCGCCCTTGTCGTTGGGTTTGTCTTCCGTATAGAAACTGGGCTTGGCCGGCAATGCTTTGCTGTCCGCGATCTGAATTGTCACCAGATCAGAAAGCGAGGAACCTTCCATGTCTGCCAGTTCAATGGCATAACGGTATGATGCCACCTCTTCACTGCTCATTTCCGGCATGGCAAATCTGGTGTAATTGGGAAGCTGCCCACCTTGCACGGGTCCAGGATCTCCAAGCGGTTGACGATAGATGCCCAGGGTGTCCGGCAGGGTCTTGAGCCTGGCCCACAGGCTGTCTGGCATATCTTTGACCCGATAGATCTGATACTGTAGAATATCATCCTTGACGAGGGGATAATCCCACTCAAACATATACTCCTTGGTGTCTGCCAGCCAGCTTCCATACAGCGCGGTTGCCGGATCGGGAGGATTGCCCACCGGGGTACCGGCCACGGGTTTGGCATAATCCTGGAACTGGTTGCGTTCGTTGACGGCCACCACGGTGTAGTAATATGTCTCTTTGGCACGCAGACCGGCCTGGAGATTCTGGTGTTTGAATTTGAACCCGGCGTACGCAGTGGAATCTGCCGCATCGGCAGACCAGACCTTGCGGCCGTGTTTGTAAAAAGCGGGACGCTCCACATAGGAGATGATGTCAAACTTTTCACTCAGACGAGCGGCCAGCTCCATGTCCCGCGGGACATTGCGATAGAGCGGGCTCTTGTCATCCTGCTGCTTTTCCTTGCGCAGTTTGCCCGGGGAACTGATATCGATAAAATCTCCCCCCCCGCTGTCATAATAATACATCCTGTCCGCTGCCACACCTGTGTTCACGTTTACCTGCACGGATTGCAGGAAAAACAGGGTGTCCGGATCGATCCCGCGATAGATGCGATATTCGATAATACGTTTGGAGCGGTGCAGGGGCTTCCAGCTCAGGATCAACCCGCTGCCATCGTCAGCGGGAAGATCTTCTACCGTAAGATCCTCTACCACATTCTGTTTTGAAGCAGTCTCTTTCTGCGCGATGATCAGCCCCGCGGCTGCAAGCAAACCGAGCAGTAAAAACATCTTCAACAATCGGTTAGATAACCTCATACGCTATCTCCTGGGTTAGATTATAATCAATTAAAAGCTTTATGGCATCGGCATTAAACCGCCCTATATTGTCAATCACTTTTTTCCCGAAGGCGTCAGGGATGGGAATGTGAGAGCTGCGCTGTGAGATACCTTCGGTAGGTGAGATACCTTCGGTAGGTGAGATA
>JAGOIY010000049.1 GCA_017995405.1 Candidatus Cloacimonadota bacterium | reverse complement strand
GACGCCGCGGCTTTGCAGGTTTACCGTAACGCCTTGCCAGGTTATGAGGTTATAGGGATATCCAGCCCCTCTTCCACCCCCTGGGAATCCACGGACGCGCTGCATTGCCGCACCCACGAGATCGCCGACAAACAGATGCTGCATATAACTCACATGCCGGTCTGGGGGCAGCACAATGAAAGCGAGACCATCAACTTCAACGCCAGAATCAAGGCCTACAGCGGCCAGGCGCTCTACAGCGACTCTCTGAAGGTGATGTGGAAGGTCAATCAGGCCCCCTGGGAATCCACTCTGCTGCAAGACCTGGGCTCCAACAACTTCACGGCCATGCTGGCTGGCTTTGCGGCTGGGGACACGGTGAGATATTACATCCACGCCGCCGACGCTTCAGGACGTTCCATCGATCACCCGCTCACCGGAGCTCATGATCCCCATATCTTCAGTTTCTATCCCGATCAGGTGCCTCCCGTGATTCAACACACGCCGCCCGTGAGTGTGATCAATCAAGACAGCGGTCCCATCACTTTTTCCGCCCAGGTGAGTGACAACGTCTGGGTGCAGCAGGTGCTGTTCAGTTATTACAGCGAGACGCAGCCCCTGCTCAGTATTCCCATGACAGACGCGGACGGGATTTACACGTTTGAATACTATCCGGAGTTTACCGAGGACGATCATTTTCTCTGGTATCAGATCACTGCCACGGACACTGCCAACCCTCCCAATCAGGCTGTCTATCCCGCCCCAGGAGAATGGCAAAGCATTCCATTGATGATAGTTGACAATGATGATCCAGTCATCCCAGAGGTGGATTTGGTCATCCAGAGCGTCTATCCCAATCCCTTCCGTCCAACTCGTGAAAGCGCTTCCGTAGCGTTTCAGGGCAAAGCGGGGGAAAAAGTTTCGTGGAGTATTTTCAACATCAGAGGCCAGAAAGTGAGTGCGGGACTAAGCACCGTGAACAGCGATGGCGATGGCCGGATCTCATGGAACGGAAAAGGCCCGGATGGCAGTTTCCTGCCAGCGGGGATCTATTTGTTGAGACTCAGTCAGTCGGGTTCTCACCAGAGCCGTAAGTTGATAATAGGTCTTTAGGGGCTGTGGAAAATATTCTACAGGCAGATTGTGAAAAATACCACAAATTCCGCTTGACAGAAAAACCCGTGCTTATAAACATGGCCTCAGCCTACAGACCCTACATAGAATGCCCTCCGAGCAGTGGGGATGCCGCCCGGCACTCCCCACTGTTATTTTTTTACCTGTAAAACAAGGAGTTATGTGCATGAGAACGCTCTCATTTCCCGTAGTTTTGATTATTGCCCTGATCATCCTTCCCTTTAATCTGTCTGCCCTGAGATCAGTGGCGCGGCTTGATAATCCCCCTCCAGGGATGGCAGAAGCTTGCGACGCCCTGGGTTATGACGTGGCGTCATATCATCCGGGAGTTTATCTCGATCTGGTGGTTGACGAGGCCGAACTGGCCGCTTTAAAACTGCAAAACGGCTCCTGGTATGTGACTCAGACGGAAGCTCAGCTGCGGGAGGCCCTTACTGCGCGTAGAGATATTCCCGGCTACCGGGACTATGATCAGATGGTGAGCGAACTGATGCAACTGCAGGCCATTTATCCCAATCTGGTGCAGGTTTCCACCATCGGGAGCGGATGGGGCAGCATCTATAGCCAGACCGTTCCATATTACACTGGGTTCGATCATGACCTCTGGGCCGTCAAGGTTTCGGCCAACGTGTCTCAGGAAGAGGACGAACCGGCTTTTTACTTTGTGGGCGAACACCATGCCAGAGAACCAATCTCCACGGAAGTCTGTATGGAGATTCTGATCCACCTGGTGGAAAACTATGGCAGCAATCCTGAAGTGACCTCGTTTCTGGATAACAGCCAGGTGTGGATCGTTCCGCTCCTCAATCCCGACGGGCATAAGATCGTGATCGATCAGACCGACGTATGGTGGCGAAAGAACATCCGCGACAACAACAACAACCAGGAGTTCAACACCGACGACTCTTCAGGAATGGGGCCGGATGGAGTGGATATCAACCGCAACTATGGTTATCGCTGGGGATATTTGAGCGCTACGGACAATATGCAGATGCCCACCTATCATGGACCTTATGCTTTTTCAGAGCCTGAGGCATCCGCTTTCGCGGATTTTATCTCGTCCCGACGTTTTCTGGCGGGCGTCAGCTATCACACCTATGGTCAGTATGTGCTCTATCCCTATGGTTTCGTAGGCGATATCAACGCTCCGGACAAGGTGGAGCTGCAAGCTTTGGCGACTGATATGGCAAACGTGATCCTCAAACAGGGAAGCACTACCCAGCATTACGACGCCATGCCTTCCTGGCAGCTCTATCCGGTGAGCGGGAGCTCGGACGACTGGATCTACGGGGCGACCGGCAGCTTTGCCTATACGATTGAGATGGCTACGCAGTTTATTCCCAATCAAAATCAGATGCAGCAGATCATCACCCAAAACCTCAACGGGGCGATGATGCTGCTCAGAAGGTCCCAGAAAAAGATGCTGACAGGCCATGTGACAAATGCCGAGACCGGGGCACCCATCCCCGCCAGAGTGTGGATCGACGGTTATGACAATCATCCCCTGGGTTTCGCACCCATTTGCGCCGATTCCACCTTTGGCAGATATTATCGTCTGTTACCGCCTGGCCAATACGAAGTTCGCTATTTTCTGCCAGGCTTTTACCCTCAGACCAGAACCGTAGTGGTGACTGCCGATGCCGTGAGTGTGGAAGATGTGCAGCTGACACCCTCCCAGCCCATGGAATTGTTTATCCAGGTGAGGGGTGACTTCTTTGGCGGAGTATCCGAGGCTCAGTTGGTGTTCGATCAAGATCCAGAACACGTTTATACTACCGATTCGGCTGGCTGGATCATCATTCCGGAGTTCTATCCCGGCGAGTACAACGTCACTGTCAGCAAACCGGGTTACAGCACCCTGCGGGTCACCAGAATGATCGAGACCACCTCGATCGGCTTTAAACTCAGCAGTATGGCCGGCTTTGACGATGGTTTTGAAAACGGCATGGGAAACTGGAACACCAATGGCAGCTGGGGAGTGAGCTCTGCCCAGGTTTACAGTGGGGCATCCGCTTTGGCAGACAGTCCCGCTGGCAACTACGGTTCGGACATCAGCAAATGGTGCAGGCTCAGCCAGCCGGTCAATCTGACCGCGGTGGAAAACGCCGACCTGCAGTTTCACATCAGCCACAATCTCTCCAACGATGGTGACTACTGCCTGCTGCAGTACAGCCTCGACGGACAGAACTGGCTGGTATTCGATAGTTTTACCGGGGTGGCGGCCTGGACTCTCAAGAGCTACAGCCTCAATTCTTTCATCGGCCAAAGTGTGCACTTGAGGTTTCTGCTTGTGACGAATTCCAGCGCGAACGCGGATGGCGTGTTTATCGACAACTTCCGTGTCTATACAGGTTCGCTGCTTACCGCCAGCGACGATCTCCTGGCATCTGCTGTGAAACTGCAAAGCTGGCCAAATCCTTTCCAGGACAAGCTCAGCTTGATGGTCTCAGGCCTCAGGGGCGGTGAAGCCGATTTGAGCTTGAGCGTGTATAACCTTAGGGGACAGAAGGTTTGGCAACGCGCGGGGCTGTCCGCTAAAGACGGATATCTGGACCTGGAGTGGAATGGACTTGACAGCCAGGGCCGTGATGTGGCTTCTGGCATTTACGCTGTGAAATTGACTGCTGGCGGTAAAACGCTGGCCAGCCGCAAGATCATGAGAGTAAAGTAAGGATAGAACGCGCCGAAGTGGAATCCGACGCTACAGGAGCTCGTGGATTGGAAGAGATCAGAATCCAGAACATCAGCAAGGAATTCGATGGATTCCTGGCAGTGGACAGTGTGGACCTCACGATCAAATCGGGAGAGCTGTTTTCATTTTTGGGGCCCAGCGGTTGCGGCAAAACGACTCTTTTGAGGATGATTGCCGGCTTTGAGATTCCCCTGCGGGGCAAGATTTATATCGGCGATCAGGACATCGGAGACCTGCCTCCCTACAAACGGCCCGTCAACACCATCTTTCAAAACTACTCCCTCTTTCCTCATATGACGGTGTGGGACAATGTGGCCTTTGGGCTCAAGGTAAAAAAAGTGGCGCTTCCCGAGATAAAGACCCGGGTGAGCGAGATGCTGGAACTGGTGAAGATGAGCGATCAGTCTTCCAAGTATCCTTCCCAGATCAGTGGAGGTCAAAAACAGCGGGTAGCCATTGCCAGAGCTCTGATCAACAAACCCAAGGTGTTGCTGCTGGATGAACCGCTGGCCGCTCTGGACCTCAAACTGAGACAGCACATGCTGATCGAACTGATGAACATTCACGACGCCGTCGGCATCACTTTTATCTATGTGACGCACGACCAGAGCGAAGCGATGAGTATTTCAGACCGGGTGGCGGTGATGGACCAGGGACGTGTGATCCAAGCCGGCCCTCCGGACGATATTTATGAGCGGCCCGCCAGTATTTTTTCCGCTTATTTCATTGGTGAGACCAATCTGATCACCGGAGAAGTGACGGGTATCGAAGATGAATACGTGCAGCTCAAATGCCCGATGGGGGATGACCAGCACTTCGAGATCGACTCCACCTTCCACTTCAGACCGGAGCTGGGGCAGTCTCTCACTGTGTCCCTGAGACCGGAAAAGATCGCCATATCACGTTCCAAACCACGCTATCAGGATGACATCAACATGCTGCGGGGCACGATCGAAGATATCCTCTATCTGGGCAGTCACACTCAGTATATTGTCAAGGTGGGCAAGCTCAAATTCAGGGTCTTCAGTCAGCATAAACGGGTGTACTTTGACGACAAAGCGCTGGACTGGGATGAGCAGGTCTGGCTGTTCTGGCATGACACGGACACCTGGCTGATCAACGAGATGCCTTCCGATGAGTCTCGCTCTCCCGAGGGAACATCTCATTTGCAGCGCTGGGCAAAAAGAGACCAGAACCGTGGCGCACAGGGAGATCAGTAACTGATGCCCAGACAGGCAGATCCGGCAAGCGGATCACCCCGCAGGAGGATGGATTATCTGCTGGCGGCCCCCACGCTGCTGTGGCTGACGATCTTCTTTCTGGTGCCTTACTTCATCGTCTTTATCTATGGATTTCTGACACCCGATATCTTCGACGTCAAATTTGAGTTTTCTCTCGACGCTTACCGGCAAATCTTCAACGGTACGTATTTCAAGCCCTTTTTCCTGTCTTTCCGGCTGGCATTGCTCACAACCATGCTCTGTGTGCTGCTGGGCTATCCGGTGGCCTACTTCATCGCCAGAGCTGGAGACAAGCTCAAAAACACGCTTCTGGTGCTGATTATCATTCCCTTCTGGACCAATCTGATCATCCGTATCTTCAGCTGGCGCATCTTTTTATCATACAACGGCGTATTGAACGACTTTCTCATCAGCACTGGGCTGATATCCCAACCCCTGGAGATCATGCGGACCGATCTGGCGGTGATTCTGGTCATGGTGTATGTCTATCTGCCCTACATGGTTCTGCCGCTCTTCAGCGTGCTGGAAAAGCTGGATTTCACTCTTCTGCACGCGGCCATGGACCTCGGCGCGAACGAAGTGAAGGCCTTTTTTAGGGTAACTCTGCCACTCAGTGTGGGAGGCATTTTCGCGGGAGTGCTGCTGGTCTTTATTCCCGCTCTGGGAGCCTATCTGATCCCTCAACTGGTGGGTGATCAGCGCTCTCTCTATGTGGGCCAGGTAATCACCTATAAAATCAAGAACATACCCCGCAACTGGCCTACGGCTTCGGCGCTGAGTTTCACGCTGTTGTTGCTGGTGGCGGTATGTCTGCTGATCGGCTATTCCATGTATCGGAACCGCCAAAAGGCCAGGCGCTTCTGATGAAGGCTTTCAGGCTCTCTTCGCTGTTTAAAGGATTGAACCTGACGGTGTTCACCCTCGTCATGGTGTTTCTCTATATCCCCATAGTCATACTGGTGATCTTCAGCTTCAACGATGCCCGCATCGTGACCAGCTGGAAAGGTTTTACGCTCAAGTATTACGCCCAGCTCTGGGAAAACGTGGCCATCCGGCAGGCTTTCTGGAACACGATGCTGATCGCCGGGTTCAGCACGGTGATTTCCACTCTGCTGGGTTTGCTCACGGCCCTGGGCCTGGAAAACAAAAAGCTCCGAGGCCGGCGGGGATTCATGGCCCTGCTTTACGCTCCTCTGGTAATTCCCGATATCCTGATGGGGGTATCACTGGCTCTGCTGTTTAACTTTCTGAGAGTCAACACCGGCATGATGACTGTCCTCATTGCCCACATCACTTTCTGTGTATCCTATACAGTTATCGTGATCCAGAGCAGGCTGGAGGATTTTGACTATTCGCTGGTTGAGGCCGCCATGGACCTTGGCGCCAGGCCCAACACCACCTTCTTCAAGGTAAAACTCCCCTTGATCATGCCAGGGATCATTGCCGCGGCCTTACTGGCTTTTACGCTTTCCATAGATGACTTTATTATCACTTTCTTCACTTCCGGCCGGGGCTTTGACACGCTGCCCATCTATGTGGAAGGCACTATCCGCAGGGGCACCATTACTACCATCAATTCGCTCTCGACCCTGATGATCGGGTTCACACTGTTTCTGGTGGTCTTTACCAAGCGGATTCGTAAATCCATCATTTCCTTCTTCTAAAAAAGCCAGTCTATGGCTGGTTTTGAGAGCGGATTATCCCAAGCTTGGAATGGATATTGCAAAAAACACCTTTCAGTCCGTATAGGCCGCTTAGGAGCGGTCTGTCTGATGTAATAAGTATTTGAGGAATAGATGAGTGTATTGATTCTGGCCACGGTGCTCCTGGTCCTGAACTGGATCTGGGAATACCATCGCCATCTGCGCAATGTCAAGAGCATCCCGATCCGCATCCACGTAAATGGCACCCGCGGCAAATCCAGCGTGACCCGACTGATCGCCGCTGGTCTGCGAGCTGGAGGGATCAAGACTCTCGCCAAGATCACCGGCACCTTGCCACGCGTGGTTTTGCCGGATGGAAGGGAAGCCGCTATCATCAGGTTGATGGGAGCCAATATCATTGAGCAGAAATACATCTTTAGAGAAGCGATAGCCCACAAACCCCAGGCCGTGGTGATTGAGTGCATGGCCGTAAATCCCGTCTTCCAGTGGATCACGGAACGCAAGTTTGTGCATTCCACCATCTCGGTGATCACCAATTGCCGCCCTGACCATCTGGACCTGATGGGCTCCACCGAACAGAGTGTCACGATGTCTCTCTCCAACACGATTCCCGTTAATGGCACCTGCTATACGGCTGAAAACGAACACTATAAGCTGTTGGAACACGTAGCCAAGCGCCGCCACTGCAAGATCCATCAGATCAGGCCGAGGGACGTTACCCACGAGGAGCTGGCTGGGTTCCGCTATATTGAGCATGCCGAAAACGTCCAACTGGCCCTGGCGGTTTGCGCCGAAGCGGGAGTACCCAGAGAAGTAGCCCTGGAAGGCATGCGGCACGCTCATCCTGATCCCGGGGCCCTCAAGAAATACATCGTCGAAGACAGGGATAAAACCATCCATTTCTACAACGTATTTGCCGCCAATGATCCCAAGTCCACTGCCCGCGTGATCGATATGGTCACGGGCCATCTGAAAGGGGTGGAAAAGATCATCATCCTCAACAGCAGATCGGACCGGCTGTTCCGCAGCGAGCAGCTCGTTGATGCTGTCAGAGAGCTTGATTTCAGCTACCTTTTGCTCACTGGCGAGATTCCCGACAAGGTGGAAAGCTATGCCCTGCGCACCGGGATCCCCAAAAACAAAGTCTTCCCGCTGGGAGAGCCCCTGCCCGAAGTCGTTTATCAAAAGGCCTGGGAGCTCACCGGGAAGGAATCTCACGTGTTGGGAATTGGAAACATCGCAGGGCGGATCAAATATGGAGCTCAGATCGTAGCTCATTTTAAACACAAGATTCAGGCTGGCAAGAAAGCCAGAAAACAAGGAGCCGTTAGTGGTTGACGCAGTAGTACAGGCCGCGGTTGGCATAGGCGTTATCATCAGTCTCATCTTCAGTGAGCTGTTGGGGGCCTCAGCTGGCGGTATCGTAGTGCCGGGTTATGTGGCACTCTATTTGGATAAACCGATGCAGATCGTGGGGACTCTGGCTGTGAGTCTGCTCACCTGGGGAATCATCAGGATTATAGGCAAGTTCACTCTGCTGTTTGGTAAGCGGCGCATGGTGCTCAGCATCCTGATCGGATTCATTTTGGGCTGGGCTACCCGCATGCTGGTGTTTGAAAACCAAACGGTCTATACCCTTCAGATGCAATCGATTGGCTATATCGTGCCCGGTTTGATCGCCAACTGGTTTGAGCGTCAGGGTTTTTGGAAGACCATCTCCACCATGGGCGTGGCCGCTGTGTTGGTAAGACTGACCCTGATGGTGGTCTTTGGAGGCGAAGTATGAGCATGTACAGGCCCTCTCTTAAATCCGGCTGGTCGCTGATCCTGTTGTTCGTATTTGCCGTGGGCCTCTACGTTTTGGCCCAATCCAGCTATGTGCACATCAAGACCGATAACTATGAAGAAAAAGTGCAGGCCGCTCGTTTGATGCAGACCTATATGGACAGCCTCAAGGCGGAACTGAAGGCCACGGGCTATGAATTTGATCCCATAGACGATCCCTTTCACACAGGTCTGATCGGCACCCGTCTTTCATCCATTACCACAGACAGAGGTTTGCTTTCAGATAAACAAGCTGCCCTCAATCCCAATCTGGCCGCCATTTTCGTGGAAGAGTTCAAGAAAGAAAGGCTTTCAGAGGGCGACCATATCGCGGTGGGAATCTCAGGTTCCAATCCAGCCGTCAACTTAGCCCTTTACGCGGCCATCAGTGTGCTGAAACTCAATCCCGCCGTCATCACGGCAGTTTCTTCGGCTTCTTATGGTGCCAACCGGGAAGATTATACCTGGCTGGATATCGAGGCCGTCCTGAAAAAGAAGAAGCTGATCGACTTCAGCAGTTCCTATGCCTCTCTGGGAGGTAAGGATGATCTCGCGATCGGGCTGTCTGACAACGGTCTCGCCAGCTTGAGAGATGCCATGACCCGCAACGGGGTCCCTCTGCTGCTGGGCTCCACTCTGGAAGAGAATGTCTCGCTCCGGGAGGCCGCCTATAAAGAATTGCTGCCGGAAGGACAGCGCTACCGGATGTTTGTAAACATAGGCGGCGGCTTGGCCAACGTGGGCTCGGAACCCAATTCCAGGCTGATTCCGGAAGGCATCAACCACAAACTGGCCGAGAAAGAATTTGAGAAACAGGGCATCATGATGGTGATGGCCAGACAAAACGTGCCAGTCCTTCACGTGCGCCGCATTCAACGCTGGGCCAGAAAGTATGAGGTGGCCTCCACCCAGGAAAAGATTCCCATCCCAGGAGAAGGACCTGCTTTCAGCAGCCGCAAACACAACGTCTCCATCGCTTCCATCTGTCTGGCCCTTCTGGTGGCCGCTATCGTGGTTGTGATCGTCTTCGACAGGCACGACCGTCGTTTTATGGCCAACATCGTCGATCCCGATGAGGAGTTGTAACAGATGTTCAGACAGCCGTACCCACCCACAAATCTTCTCTATCCAAACCCCCATCTTCTCAATGGAGTAAAATAATGCATTTTAAACAGATACTACCGATTCTTGCCATCGCCGTCATGAGTATCACCGCTCTGCAGGCCAAGCCGAAAGCGCTCAACTTTGACAACCCCGGAAACAAACGTCTCCTCAAGACCGAAGCCGGTAATTATTACTACTATCGCTCCCTCCCCGAGAAAAGCATGAAGCTCAACGTGGCGGGCATCGACAAGCTGGAGCTACGCTCTTTTGCCATTGAACCACTCAAAAAGCCTCAGGTGATCAGCATTGTCGCCAAAAAGCAGACAGTTCATGATCTCAGCCTGAAAAGCCGCCTGGATGGATACTATCTCTATGAAAGCGTGACTATTCCAATTCCCGAAGGGATAAAAGAGCTGGAAATCCTTTGCTATGAACGGAGCATCTACTTTAGAGCTTTCTGGACCGTGCCTCCCAAACCGAAGCCGGCACCCAAACAGAAACTCCCCAACCTCAGCATCGATGCCCACAGCGGCATACTGGCCATGACCCACAACGGCAGCAGCAGCGATTACCACAGCTTTACGCCTGACCAGCCTTTGAGATTCACCCTCAATAACGGCCGCGACGCAGTCTTATACGTCAGAGCGAGACTCCTGGACCGGACCCTGCCAATCTTTGAAGTGTATGTCAATGGCACCCTTGTGCAAACCCATGAATTCACGCTCAAGCGCAGCACCAAATACTCCGTGACCGGGATCCGCCATCTCTCGATCGGCATGAAAGTGGAACTGCCTGCCAATCAAGGCAAATCCGTGATCGAACTGAAAGCCAAGAGCGATCATCTCTTTTTGGGACGTCCAGTCCTGTTAAAAGCTAATTGAGGCTGGCAATGCTGCAAAAACATCACCACTCTCCCGAGCGTGACAAACACCCGGACGCCGCTCTGGAGGAGAAGGATGTCCTGATCCAGGATGGCGAGCAGGAAGAAACCAAGCAGGATGTCAAGCCTGGCAGCGTGAGGACATCGCGCAACTTTTTGCCGATCATCATGTCCTGGTGCCTGGTCTTCCTCTGTGCCTGGCTGCCTCTCAGCGCTCAAATCGAGGGGGACATATCACTATCGACCCAGTATTCCGACAACGTCTTTCAGCTCTCGGAATATGATCTGGACCGCTTTGACCAGGAACATCCCAACCTCGGATATGTGGATACGACGGATGACCTCAGCCTCAAGGCCCAGGTGGACCTTAGCTACCCTTTCCGCCACAAGTGGTACCGCTTCGAGCCTTCCATCACCGCCAGTTTCGATCAGAATGTGTCCAATACCGATAAATGGCGTCGGGACATTATTGCCCGCTTTGCCGTGATCCGGCACTACTGGGATTTCAAGGTGATGTATGGCTTTTATCCCAACATCCTTGTGCGCGCTTATGTGGATGAAGACGGCACCGGCGAACTGGAGCACTATAGCTATCAGCGCAATCTCTACAGGGCTGACCTGAGCGTCAAACCCTTGGAAAAGACAACCCTGCGCGCCCACTTCCGATACGAGGAACTCCTTTACAACCAATTCTTTACCGAGTTTGATGGAGACGCCAAAACCGGCGGCATCGGCATCCGCCAAAATTTCCCGGTCTTTGTGCTGGAGGCGGGCTATCAGTATCGTGTCTTCGACAACTGGGAAAACGGCTCCCTGCAGGATGACTCCTCCTACGAGAGCAATATCTACACCGCCAGTCTGAGGCTCAAAGACATGCCGCTCAACGACGGCAAATCATCCTCCCCCCGCTGGCATCCGTCTCTCTCCCTTAGCTTTGAAGAGCGCTTCTTTCAGGGATTGGATGACTGGTATGGCGGCCGGGTGGACAAAATTTACACCACCAGCGCGGGACTTAGCTTCCGCCTGAACAAAAAATGGAATATATCACTTGACTATTCTCACTATCTCAGGAATGTAGATTCACCCAACGCTTCCGTCCGTCGGCTCAAGCCATACAGCGAAAACCGGCTGGGAGCCGAGGTCAAATACAGCCTTTGAGGTACAGTTCAGATGGTTTTCAAGCAGGAAAGCTCGACCAAGAAGATCAAAGAATTCCTCGACCTCGTGGAAAACCACAAGATCGAGCTGAGACACTTTAAAAGCCCGGTCCTCGTGTGGGCCGTGCAGGATGGCACTGTTCACTATTCCTTTTGGGAGGCTTCCCTCCTGGATCAATACGGTCTGGACAATGTGGACGGCTGGGACTATGAAGAAGACGCCCTCTTTTGCCCCGACTGGGTGATGGACGAGGAAGACGAAGACCTGGATGACGACGATGACGACGACGATCTGGGCCTGATCTGCGATATAAAGATTCCCCGCATCAAGAAAGAGGACTGAGCTCCGATGCGCGTTGCCGTAATCGGTGGCGGAGGTTGGGGTTTGGCCCTTTCTCGTCTGCTGGCGATCAATGGCCACGAAGTCTTGGTTTGGGAACACGACTCCGCCTGGCTGCAGAGGCTGCAATCCACCCGTTCCAATCCCGTCCTGCTGCCCAATGTCATTCTGCCCCAGTCGGTTAACTTCACGGGATCATTCGCCGCTATAGCGAATTTTGGCTCCGACGTCATCATTCTGGCCACCCCCACCCAGTTTATCCGTGCCACCCTGAGAAGTATTAATCCTGAGGAGCGGGGTCTCTGGACCTCTTCTGGGCTCAAGGCTATCGTCAACGTGGCCAAGGGGATAGAAGAGAGCAGTCTATGCCGGGTGGATGAGATCATCGCTCAGGAATTGCCAGCCTCAGCCCGGCACCTGATTTGCGCTTTATCGGGGCCCAGTCATGCCGAAGAGGTCAGCAGGGAAGTACCCACCACGGTTGTGATTGCCGGCGGAGACGAAGATACCCTCATTATGCTCCAGAATCTTTTCAGCAACTCCTGGTTCAGGGTTTACCGCAGCGACGATCTGATCGGAGTGGAGATCGGAGGGGCAGTCAAAAACGTGATTGCCATCGCGGCAGGAATTGTGGCCGGTTTGGGTTTTGGGGACAACACGATGGGCGCTCTGCTCACCCGCGGGATAGTCGAGATCGGCAGGCTGGGTAAGGTGTTAGGCGCTAAACCCGAGACATTTTTGGGGCTTTCCGGGATCGGTGACCTGATCACCACCGCGACCAGTCCCCACAGCCGCAACCGCTTTGTAGGCTATGAGATAGGCAAAGGCCGCCGCCTGAGGGACATTCTGGCCGACATGAAGATGGTGGCCGAAGGCGTGGCGAGCACCCGCTCTGTGCGTCTCCTGGCCCAGAAGCACCAGGTGGAAATGCCGATCACCGAACAGGTCTATCTCACTCTATTTGAAGATAAATCTCCCGCTCTGGCTATCCGCGATCTCATGACCCGGG
>JAGOIY010000184.1 GCA_017995405.1 Candidatus Cloacimonadota bacterium | reverse complement strand
CTAAAACTCCTAAGCTCCACAAAGTTTTGCTTGACTCCGAACGGCTTACTTATTTAATTGGCTAAACAATTTTGCCATAAACTAGTGAGGATAGGAGCATGGAACTCAAGCTTGAGCAGCTCAAATTTCCCGAAGACACCAATATCATCCTGGGCCAGAGCCATTTCATCAAGACCGTGGAGGACCTCTATGAGGCCATGGTCAACAGCGTGCCCGGGGTCAAATTCGGCCTGGCGTTTTGCGAAGCCTCGGGCCCTTGTCTGATCCGTAAGGACGGCACGGATAACGAGTTAATCGAACTGGCGGTGGAGAATTTGCTCACCCTGGGTGCCGGGCATAGCTTTTTGATCATCATGCGGGGCGCTTTCCCGATCAACGTGTTGCCTGCCATCAAAGATTGCCGCGAAGTGGTAAACATCTTTTGCGCCACCGCCAATCCGGTGCAGGTGATTTTGGCCCAGAGCGAGCAGGGAAGTGGCATCCTGGGAGTTATCGACGGTTCCTCGCCCTTGGGCAGTGAGCTCGACACCGATATCAGCCACCGCAAGAAATTCCTGCTGGATATAGGCTACAAGCGCTGAATGACCTATCGCTGCTTTTTCGCGCTGGAAGTTCCTGAACCGCTGCGTGCCAATCTGGTCCACACCCTCAGGGATATCTCCAAGATCCCGGGTGTGAACTGGGTCCCGCCTCAAAACCTGCATCTCACGCTGCTTTTTTTAGGAGACGTGAAGCAGGAACTGGTGCCCGCCCTCACTCAAATCCAGCTGGACAGCTCCGACATCTGGAAGTCCATCAGCATGAGCGCCAGAGGTATAGAGCTGTTTCCCGCCAAGGCTCCACGCCTGGTGTGGGTGAATCTTCAGGCTGAAGACAAGTCCATCTTCGATCTCCACAAAGAGCTCGGCAGACAGATCCGCGCTCTGGGTATCGAGCTGGACGGCAAAGCCCTAAAGCTTCACATCACCCTGGGAAGGATCAAAGCTCAGCTGCCGCCTCAGGTGGAACGCTCTCTCATAGAGAGCCCATTGGACACCCAATACCTTATTTATGATCAACTTACCCTCTACCGCAGCGTCCTGCGTCCCGAGGGCCCTATCTACAGTATAATCGAACAAAGCAAATTACGATAACCGGAGGTAAAATGCTGGACAAGAACAAAGAAAGCGCCCTCAAGACCGCCGTGAGCCAACTGGAAAAGAAGTTTGGCCTCGGCACCATCATGCGTCTGGGCGACAAACCTGAAGTCGTGGTGCAGGTGATCCCCACCGGGGCCTTCAACCTCGATCTGGCCCTCGGCATTGGCGGCATCCCAAAAGGCCGCATCACAGAGATTTACGGTGCGGAAGCCAGCGGCAAGACTACGATCGCTTTGCACGTGGCCGCCGAAGCTCAAAAACAGGGTGGTGTGGTGGCCTTTATCGACGCCGAACACGCTCTGGACATCCATTACGCCAAGCGTCTGGGCGTTCAGACCGACGATCTGCTGCTCAGCCAACCCGACGGTGGAGAGCAGGCTTTGGAAGTGGTGGAAACCCTCGTGCGCAGTTCCGCGGTCGATCTGGTGATCGTGGATTCCGTGGCCGCGCTGGTGCCCCGTCAGGAGATTGAAGGAGAAATGGGAGACAGCCACGTGGGTCTGCAGGCCCGTCTGATGAGCCAGGCCCTGCGCAAACTCACCGCCATCGTTTCCAAATCCAACACCGCCGTGATCTTTATCAACCAGACCCGCATGAAGATCGGCGTGCCGGCCTACGTGAATCCCGAAACCACCACCGGGGGCGTGGCCCTCAAGTTCTATTCCTCTGTGCGCCTGGAAGTTCGCTTTGCCGGAGCGATCAAGATCGCCGCCGCGGATTCAGACGTCGTGGGTGCCAAAACCAGAGTCAAAGTGGTCAAAAACAAGTTTGCTCCGCCTTTCAAGACAGTGGTATTCCCGATCATTTTCGGCGAGGGAATCAGCCATCTGGACATCATCATGGAGATGGCCATTGAGATGGAGATTATCAAGAAGAGCGGCTCCTGGTTCTCCTATGAGGACACCAAAATCGGCCAGGGCGCCGAAAAGGCCAAGCTCTATCTGAAAGAAAATCCTCCCATCCTGGCGGAAGTGGAAGCCCGCGTGAAAGATAAAGCCAGCCCGGAACTGATCGCCAAGCTCGATGACGCTGAGGATACAACGCAAGACTGAAAAAGGGCGCAACGCCCTCGTCTATGTGGACGATCATTGCGTGGGGACCTTGCCAGTCAAGGTCCTCCCGCCTTATGTGATCGAAGGCAGAGAGCTCAAAGCCCAGCCCTGGCAGATTGACGAGCTGTTGAACCTGATTAAAAACCAGGCCAGAGATACCCTCCTGGACTATCTGGCCAAAGCCGAACACAGCGAATGGCAGAGCCGCGAACTGCTGAAACGCCACCGCTTTGGCGACATTCTGATCGATGAACTGATCGCCTACTGCAAGGAACACAGCTTTATAGACGACGCCCGCTTTGCCGAAATCTACATCCGCAGCTGGCTCAACCGCGGGACCGGAAAACGCCTGCTGATCAGCAAACTCTACGAGCAGCGCATCGCTCCCGCTATCTGGCAACCTATTCTGGCAGAACTGTATGACCGCGATGAAGCCCAGGATAGCCTCGCGTCCCAAATGCGAGCCTATATTTCCCGCCAGAAAGATATCAGCAGCCAAAAGCTCAAGGACAAGGTCTTTAGCCATTTTATCCGCAAGGGCTTTGATCTGGACCAGATCGCGCAGGCGTGGACGAGGCGGGAAGAGTAGGAGGGGTTTAGGGTTTTAGGGGTTTAAGGTTTTAGAGTTTTAGAGTTTTGGAGTTTTGGAGTTATCAGGTTTATGG
>JAGOIY010000183.1 GCA_017995405.1 Candidatus Cloacimonadota bacterium | reverse complement strand
GCCAGGCCGTGTTTTTTGGCGATCTCCATGATGGCGGTCATATCGGCGCTCTGGCCAAAGAGATGCACCGGCATGATGGCCTTGGTTTTAGGTGTGATGGCCGCTTCGATCAGAGAGGGATCGAGGTTGAAAGTGCGGGGATCGATATCCACAAAACGGGGCCGGGCATGGTTGCGCCAGATCGAGGAAGCCGTGGCAAAGAAGGTGAAGGGCGTGGTGATGATCTCATCCCCTTCGCCGATGCCCAAAGCCTTGACGGCCAACACCAAAGCGTCCGTTCCGGAAGCGCAGCCAATGGCGTGGGCGATGCCCAGGTCCGTGGCGATCTTTTCTTCCAGTTCTTTGATCTGGGGGCCCATGATGTAGTGGTGGTTGGCCAGCACTTTATCGATGGCGGCCTTGATGTCGTTCAACAATGGATCATACTGTGCATGCAGGTCCAGCATAGGGACTTTCATTCAAAACTCCTGTATTAATTTGATGTTATTGCTCTGATGCTTAAGAAAATGGTTACGATTTGAGAGGCCAGCAGGGCCACGTCTTTGATGTCGGCCCAGAGGTCGCGGTCGGTGCTTTCAGCTACGAAGACCATGTCTCCGGGCCGCAAAGCCAGCTTTTTGCTGGGTTTGACCCAGTTGCCGCTGTGGTCGCGGATAATCCTCACGCCCCCCACTTTACGGTTGTTGGTATAGCCTCCGCAGGCTTCGACGTAGTATTTCCAGTCCTTGCCTTCCACCCAGGGCACCAGACCGGGATTGCGGACTTGTCCGCTCACCGCGATCATGTCAAACTGCTCCGGCACAAAGATATAATCTCCATCTTGCAGAACCGGGTTGGAGCTCTGGCCGCTCGAATCCCAGCACTCCTGAAGGCTGATGCTGTATTTGCCCCTGAGCTGACGCAGGCTGCTGCGCAAATAGCTGTATTCCACCGGGCTCATCTGCCCCATGCTGAATGCTTTGAGGCGCTCCAGGTCCGGGAAGAGCTTGGCACTGTAGGGTCCATTGATGAGGACGGCGTTACCCAGGTCACCTCTCGAATTGACGCCACCACAGAGCTGCAGGATGTCCCACAGCGTGCTCTTGTCTCCGATGAGAAACTCGCCGGGAGTCTTGACAGCCCCTTCCACCTTCACTTTCCAGCCTCGTCTGGCCTCGCTGTCCTGGCCCACAATGATCCGGTCGCGCGGCATCAACGCGAAGCCCATATCGCTCAGACTGGCCACAGCGCTGATATCCTGGCTCAGGATGTCAAAATCCACTCCGTTGGGCTGATAACGATAGATGAGGATGCGTTTGAGATTGGCCTCGGGAGTGAAGCCCTGGCAGAGCCTGAGCAGGTCGCCCAGCTTGTCGCCAGGCACAAACTGATATTCACCAGGCAGATAGACGCTGCCCATCACGCTCACGCTCTGCTCCAGAGTGGGCACCCAGATCAGGTCGCCGTCCTTGAGCAGCGGATTTTGCTCCAGCTCGCCCAGGCGCATAAACCTTAGCAGGTCATAGACCTGGCTCTTGCCCTGGCGGGTGAGGCGCAGCTGCCTGAGCCCCTGGAAATTCGCATAGAGCGAATCTTCCTCCACCGCTTTTTGCTGCAGGGGGCTCATCGTGAGAGGGTCTGATATCTGAGGAAGCTCTCCCCGGCTGGCCTTGACGGCATCCGAAAGCCTGGAAAACACCGTGAGCTGATAGGTGCCGGGATGGGGCACAAAGCCTGTCACGCTCACGCTGATCGGGATCATTGCCGTGGCCTGGGGAAGCTGAGCGGTCAGAGACACCCCCAGGAGCAAGAACAGCGGCAATAACAGCTTAATTTTCATAGTATTGGATCATCCTGTCGATGATTTCATCCAGCTTTTTTTTGGGCTCGTAGCCGATGTATTCGTTGATCTTCCTGAGCTCTGGCATGCGGTTCATCATGTCCTCAAAACCCTCTTCGAAGGCCTCTTCATAGCTCATATAGTCGATGCGGGATTTGCTCTTGCACATGGTTTTCACTTTCTGGGCCAGGTCTTCGATGCTGATCGATTCGGTGGTGCCCACATTGAAGATCTCACCCTCGCACTTGGGGTCCGCCATCAGCTTGATGAAGGCATCCACCACGTCTGATACGTCGGCAAAACAGCGGGTCTGTTTGCCATTGCCATAGACGATGATGGGCTGGTCGAGGAGGGCCGCCTTGATGAATTTGGGCAGCACCATGCCATACTGACCGGTCTGACGCGGCCCCACGGTGTTGAAACAGCGCACGATCACCACCGGCAGTTTTTTCTCTCTGAAATAGGCCAGGGCCATAAATTCGTCGATGGCCTTGCTGCAACTGTAGCCCCAGCGGCTGATGCTGGTGGGCCCCAAAAGCCGGTCATCCTGCTCTCCAAAGGGCACGTTTTCGCTCTTGCCGTAGATCTCGGAGGTGGAAGTGATCAACACCTTGGCCTTGTGTTTGTTGGCCAGCTCCAGCACGTTGTCTGTGCCCACGATGTTGGTCTTGAGCGACAGCAGCGGATTTTCGATGATGTATTTCACCCCCACGGCCGCGGCAAGATGGTATACCTGGTCCACGCCGCTCATCAGCTTTTCCATTAGCTCGCGGTTGAGGATGGTGCCGATGGTGTAACGGAAGTGACTGTGTTCCTTGAAACTCTCTATGTTGTCCAGACTGCCGGTGGAGAGGTTGTCGATCACATGGACGTGATGACCCTCATTCAGCAAGCGTTCGGCAAGGTGGGAGCCGATAAATCCGGCCCCGCCGGTGATCAGTATCTTCATTCAAACTCCATGAAAGTGGCGAAGCATCGCCGTTTGAGTGGTTTTTCCACTGACTGTCACTATGATTTAGGGGGGCGGATTTTGTCAAGCGAGAGTTTGGAGGGAGGCTGGACGCCAACGAATTCCTGCTCGCACGCACCGACTGAAGCCAGTG
>JAGOIY010000182.1 GCA_017995405.1 Candidatus Cloacimonadota bacterium | reverse complement strand
AAGGGAGACAAGAGCCGCCGTCTCTGGTTTGTAAACCTGCCAGAACGCTGCGTGATCAGGATTTATACCCTGGCCGGAGACCTGGTAAAAGAGATTCATCACGAGGGAGCCTATGAAGCGGATATCCTCACCGTCTCCAAAGCCGCTTCCCAAGGCCTCTCTGCCAGTGGCATGCATGCCTGGGACCTGCTTTCCAGGCATCGGCAGATCATCGCTCCGGGAGTCTATCTCTTCAGCGTGGAAAACCGGGCCGATGGACGAAAAAAAGTGGGCAAGTTCGTGATCATCAAATGAGCTTGGGACGGGTTTCCCGCAGATTACGCAGATAGGAGCGCGGATATCGCAGATTCTTATAGAGTTAAAGGGTCCAGGCTTCCAGCAACGTAAATCACTTCAACCTCTCAACTACCGGAAATCAGCGATCCGCGTGTAAATCTGCGAAATCTGCGGGAAATACTACCCAGGTCTCGCACCCGATTTCCAGAATCTGATTGACAGCTTTAGGCCGCTTTAGGAAACATGGTTCTCAAGCCTATCGCCATCGGTGCGATAGGATAAATAGATACTATCACAGGAGATATGGTGGTTTCTCAGAAGATTTGGGACAGTGTGCTTTTGATCATGATCCTCTTGATCTCGATCCTGCTGACGGCTTCCCTGCTGCAGTGGCTGACCGGAGGTGAATTTCCTCTGGTGTTCAGCAACCTGGCCCAAAAGCTGCTAAACATCATCTTTGGCGTCACCATCCTTCTGATGATCGTGGTATTGGTCCTGGAAAACGACAATCCCGTCCACACTCTGGCCTGGATTTTGATCCTGCTCTACCTCCCGGTCGTGGGTTTCATCTTTTATCTCTTCTTTGGCCGCAACTGGCGTAAAACCCGGCTGTTCAATCGCAAAGGCCTGGCCGACGCCATCAACCTGCACGATCTCTGGCCTTCCGAGGGTGAAAGCTATCGCAGAGATTTGCCTGCTCTGGCCAGTCGTCTGGTCGATCTGCTGGATTCCAACAGCAAGGCCATCCTCACCAGTCGCAACCGGGTGGAAATCATTCCAGACACCAACGCGGCCCTGGATCAGATCTGCGCCGATATCGAAAAGGCCCGCCATCACGTCCATCTGGAATACTTTTCCATCGCTTCCGACCAGACTGGCAAGCGCGTTAAAGACCTCCTGATCAAAAAGGCCGGCCAGGGAGTGGAAGTGAGGTTTATCTATGATGATGTGGGCTGTTGGGACCTGAGGCCCTCCTTTAAGAAGGAACTCAGGGCAGCGGGAGTGCTGTTTGTGCCTTTTATGCCGGTGTGGATCCCCTTCCTGAACAGCCGCGCCAACTATCGCAACCACCGCAAGATCGTGATCGTGGATGGCCAGAAGGCCTATCTGGGAGGGCTCAATATCGGCAATAAATACCTGGGCCAAAACCGCTATTACGGTTACTGGCGCGATTCCGTGGTGAGCATCGAAGGCGAGGGGGCCGTAACCCTGCAGGCCATCTTCCTCACCGATTGGTTTTTTGTCAGCAAGCAAAACCTACTCACCCGTCAGCTCTTTCCCAAATACGTTCCACCCGCTCAGACTGATCCCTCCAGTCTGGAAGACATCCCTCTCCAGATCGCGGCCAGCGGTCCGGATACCGATCACTCCAGCATCATGCAGGCATATTTTGCCGCTATCACCAACGCCCGCAAGCGTATACGCATCGTGTCTCCCTATCTGATCCTCAATGAAAGCCTCTTGATGGCGATCAAGACTGCTGCCATGAGCGGAGTAAGAGTCCAAATCATCCTGCCCGGCAAACCGGATCACCTCATCGTCTGGTGGGGCGGGCGGTCCTACTATCGCGAATTGATGGAAGCGGGGGTGAGGATCTATGAATATCAGAACGGCTTCCTGCACTCCAAGGTGCTGATCGTGGACGATGAAGTGCTCTCCATCGGCACCGCCAATATGGACTTGCGGAGTTTCAACCACAATTTTGAAGTAACGGCCATGGTGTATCATCCCGCCACGGTGGCCAAGGCGCTGGAGCAGTTTGAGGCCGATCTGCTAATGAGTCGCGAGGTCGATCTGGTCAAACTCCAGCACCGCAATATCTTTTCCCGCACGATGGAATCTGTCTGCCGGCTCTTTTCACCCGTTCTCTAACGCTCAGGAGGTGCTATGCGCAGTCTTGTCTGCCTGCCTTTTTCTGCCGATCTCAACGCGGCGACTATCAAAGAGATAGTAGATCCCAGCCTGTTGATCTTTCCCACTCTCGCGTCTGCCAGTCAGGCCAGAAGGCTGTTCCAGCCTCGCTGGCAGCTTGAGGACGTTGATTTTATCAGCATGGAGCAGCTGCGCCAGATGCTGTTGCCAGCCCCCCATCCAGAACTGCAGGACGAAAAACGCCTGCTCTGTCTCTGGCAGGTGTTGGATGAAACGGATAAGGAGACCTTCCACCTCTACTGCTATGACGATCTCGTGAGCTGGGGCCAGAGCTTCCTGAGTTTCTTTGCCGAAATGCGGGACGAACTGGTAGATCTTGAGCTGCTGCAAGATCCTGCCCAAATGGACCTGGGCACCAGACTCTGGCAGGAGGAGCACCTTAAACGCGTGCTGGCCATCCGGCAGCGCTATCATGACTTTATATTTGCTAAAGGCTTCACGGACAGCATCTTCTACCTGGGCCTGGAGCAGGCTGTGATCCCCTTCAGCGCTCGCAAGCTGGTGTTTGTCAATCAATACTACTTCAGCAAGCTGGAAAAGCTCCTGGTGGAAAGGCTGGAAGCCAACGGCTGTGACATAGTGTTTTTACATCAGGGCCCCCAGGGCAGCTTTGATCCTCTCAAGCTGGAAAGCAAGCCTCTGGAGCTCAGTGCATTGGATAAGCAGGATATTCGCCTGCGGGAACTGAAGATCATCCAGGCTCCGGATCAGGACCAGATGGCA
>JAGOIY010000048.1 GCA_017995405.1 Candidatus Cloacimonadota bacterium | reverse complement strand
GGAGCTCAGTGCATTGGATAAGCAGGATATTCGCCTGCGGGAACTGAAGATCATCCAGGCTCCGGATCAGGACCAGATGGCATTGGCCTGCCTGTGTGAGCTCAACTCCCACGCGGAGACGCTTGCGGCTCCCCAAACTTCCACCCGGCGCGTTATTGTCGACGGCGGCTTCGCTTCCAAGTCCTATAGCCGCTGGTTTGATCCCCAGCGTTTTCGTTTCAGTCATGCTCTCTCCATGCATTCCACCCGTCTCTATCAGTTGCTAAGCGTGTACGCCACTCATCTCAAGGCCCTGGCAGCAGCCCAAAACCAACGTTTTCTTCCCCTGGCTGAGATGAGCAGAGCGCTCGCGATTCCAGGTTTTTGCCAGTATTATCTGCCCCACTGGACTGAAACCGATCGCCACCAAGCGCTTGACCAGCTTAGACGGCTGGCGATGGAAGCGGTGCTCTATATCGACCTCGATCTGAATCTCTTTGCCGCCGATCCTCAAGACGAGCGCTACAAGCTGCTTATCGATCTGCTGGGCAAGCATTTCGCGCTCCTGGACCGGCTCTCGCAGCTGGCGTCCCTGGAAGCCGTGAGCGCTTGCTTTGATACCCCCAACGGCCTCGATCTGAAGCGCCTCTGCAGTCCTGAAGAACTGGCCAGCACCGATATTCTGGATAGATTCTATGAACGACTGGCCAACTTTGGAGGGATAGAAGAACTCGGTCTCGTGGCGGACTGGAAGCTCTTCTTCAACGCTAGCGGCACCGCTCTGGCCTCAGGCCTCTGGAAGCTTTGGATGGATCACCTGGCGGGTGCAAGCGTTTCAAAATATGCCTCCCCTTCCGCGCCCCTTTACGATATCGCCAACCTTATGGACAGCCGCAACCTCCAGTATGACGAGGTAATCGTCCTCAACTGTGTGGAAGGCGTCCTGCCCTCCAATCCGGAAGCCGTGTGGCTGCTCAACGAAGTCCAGCGTAAAAAGCTGGGGCTCAAACATTTTGAGCTGGTGAGGCAATGGGAACGTTACTACTTTTTACGCCTCGTGCTGGGCTCTCAAACCACCACCCTGTACTGCTACAGAGATGAAGAGCGGGACCTGGACCCCGGCTCCTATCTCAGCGAACTGGAGGGACACCTGAGCTCGCAAGCCTGGCCGGAGCTGCGATGCGTCAGATCCGAAACGGTCCTGGCCCACGATCTGCTGGCCCGCGCCAGGGCTATCTTGCATCCCGGTCCCCGCTTTAGTGATCTTGAGGCGCAAGGTCTTCCAGGATCAAGCCCAACGGAGGATTTCTTTAGCCTGCCCTGCCAGCCAGAGCAGGACTTTGGCACTGGCATCAAAAGCGCTTACTACGGTCTCAGCGCTCTGGCCGCCAATCCCTTTGCCTGGTATATCCAAAACCTCCGTGGTCTCAAAGCGGTGGAGCTTCTACCGCGGGAGACCATTTCGCCCATGCTGTTTGGCACCATCATGCATAGCTTTTTGACCGATATTCTGCTGGAACTCCAAGGCCAGCATCAGGATACGCGGCGTCTGAGAGCTGCCTTTCAGAGCCCGGAAAGCCTCTCAAAGAAGCTGCGGAAGCTATTGGGTTCGGCCCAGTTTGATCACAAACTGCCCCAAAACTACAACCGCGACTTCCTCTTTGGCGTGATCTCAGATTGCCTGGTGCGCAGTGTGAGAGACTTTTATTATCAGTGGCTGGAGCCCAACCTCTATGGTTATAGCTTTCGCCTGATCCCTGAGCAGGAAAGGATGACGAATGAAGAATGGCAATACAAAACCCTGCTGAGCTTTGGGCCTCAGGGAGAGTATAAACTGGAAATCCACGGCAAGGCAGACCTGAGAATCAGCTTGCCAGGCCAGGACTTTATCGTGGATTTCAAGACCGGCAAGGGAGACGCGGAACAGCTGATCTTTTATGAATACTTTTATTATCGCCTGGACCCGGAGTATCAAAATCAACTCAATTCTCTGTTCTGGATGATTCTGGACGCGCGGCGCGACAGTGAAAACCTCAGCGACAAAAAACGCCAGTCCTGGCGGGATGGCCTCATCCAGATTCTGGACCAGTGTTTGAGCTCCGGTTATGGCCTCGGGACCAAAGCCACTGATCGGGAACGCCTCAAGCAGATCACCCGGGCTGATCTTTGGAAGGCACCCTCAGGGAGGGAATCATGACGCGCTTCAAACCTCTGATCATCACCGCCAGCGCTGGTACTGGCAAGACATATCGTCTTGCCCTGGAATATGTTCGCCTCCTGCTGGACCACTTTGATCTGCCCGGCTTCAGCATGGACAGCATTCTGGTGCTCACCTTCACCCGCAAGGCCACCGCTGAGATCAAACAACGCATCCAGGACCACCTCAGGCTGCTGGTTTCCACGCGTTCCCAGGATCGCGATGAACGGCGTGAATTGATCCTGGAACTCAAATACCGGCAGGGGGATGGAGAGCTCAGCCCCAGCGAGGAGGGCATCCTCACCAGCGTCAGCATGGTCCTGGCAGCTGACAGAAGAATGCTGCAGGTGATGACGCTGGATTCCTATATCCATTCCATTTTTCGCAACATCGTCAAGCCCCTGCGCAGCATAGGCGATTTTGAGCTGGATTTGCAGGCCGTGAAAAAGCGGATGCCCTTCCTGCTCAGCGATCTGATGACGCCCAGCCGCAGGGCCGTGGTCGATTCCTTGCTCAGGCGCAAAGTGAGCCCCTCCCTGGATGCTTATGAGCAGTTTTTCACATCTCTGATCGACAACCGTTGGCTGCTCTATCTGCTTACCAGGCCTGTAAATCCAGAAGGCAAGGCCACCCTCAGATATCACTTTCTCCATCCCGATCCTGCTTATGCTCAGGCCGCCAAAGACGGACTTTTCCAGGCCCTGGACCAGATCCTCCAAACCGTGAGCGATCGCGCGCTGGCCAAGCAAAAGGACTGGGAAGAGCTCTTCAACGCGGACACCCGCAAGCTCTTTGCCAGCTTTCCGCCTGATCCGCAGTCCTTTTTGGCGGAGCTGGAACCGATCCTGGAGCGCTCCTCATCCGCAATGGCCCTCTACAAGACCATCAAAGAGCTCAAACTCTACAACGGCAATATAATCCGGGCCAATAAACCGGAAAACTCCCATCTGCCTGAACTCCTGCAGGAAGTACGTCGCCAGCTCGCCAACTATCTGGTCCACAGCTATCTTCTGCCCGAACAGGCAGAGATTTTCAGCATCTGGGAGGCCATCCTGGGCTCCTACGATCACCTGATCTATCGCTATAAGAACATGACTTACAACGACATCGCCTGGTTCACCCTGGAGGCCCTGTTTAAAGGAGAACCGCCCAATTTTGAGCTCTCGGAAGAGAACACCGCCAATGAATTCTATCAATTTCTCTCCCATCGCAGCCGCTATATCCTCATCGACGAGTTTCAGGATACCTCATTGATCCAGTTTGCCATCCTCAAACCCATCATCGAGGAAGTCTGCGCGGGCCACGGCAGCCAGGATTACGGCGGCCTGATCGTGGTGGGCGATGAAAAGCAATCCATCTTTGGCTGGCGGGGCGGCGAGCGTGAACTGCTCCTGAACCTCAAACAAATCTTTCCCACCCTGAAAGACATCCGTCAGGACAGGCTGGATAAATCCTGGCGCTCCAGTCCTCTACTGATGGATTTCATCAATTCCATCTTCCAGGATAATGGTCTGAAGGATTATCTGGCTCAGCGGGGCATGAAATGGGATTATGAACCCATTACCAGTGCCGTGCCGGAAATCAATCATCTCTCGCAGCTTAGCTTTGACTGCGAAAAGTATCAGACCATGAACGTGCAGCGCTCCCTGGATGAAGTGCGCAGGCAGTGGATCAAAGACTGGGTGATGCCCTACTGCAAAGCGGACGAAGAAGCTGGCTACTCAGCCAAAAAGCCTGAATCTATCGCCATTCTCTGCCGCAAAGGCTCTGAGCTCAGCCAGATGCAGCAACTCATGGACGAGTTTGGCATCACCAGCGTCTATCAACCCAATGCCGAACTGCCGGAGCATCATCTGATCGCGCCGCTGCTCAGCTATCTCAAATGGCTGGCCTGGAAGGATTGGCTGGACTGGCTGGCCTGGCTGCGGTCTGATTATATCCTGCTCAGGCCTCAGGCTCTCAAGCTGGCGGTGGATACCATCTGGAAAGCGGGCCAGCAAAAGCCCCCGATAGCTCCTGACTTCAAGGACCAGCCCCTCCTGCACAAGTTCTCCCAAGCAGAGCTGCCCATGGATAGTGGAGTGTACGCCATTTGCCAGCAGCTGGTAGATTGCTATCTGGACCGCGGCTCGCTCAGCGAGCGTGACCAGCTCAATCTGGATGCCTTTTTGTCTCTGACCGCCAGCTTTGAGCTGGATCCCTCCCAAACCCGCAAAGATCTGCCCGCCTTCTTGGAATATCTGGAAGACCTGCGCGGCCAGGATGCCCTCAAACAAGTGGCCATCGAAGGAGGGGACAAGGTGCAACTGCTCACCATCCACAAATCCAAGGGTCTCCAGTTTGACCGCGTCTTTGTGTTTTACAACCTTAGCGGCCGGCACGGCAACGAAGGCAAAAAGCTGGACTGGTATGCCCTTTTTGCCGGCAAGGACTTCAACAGCATCAGCGATTTTGCCCTCAGCTATCATTATGGCCAACTCCTGGAACATTCCGACTACGCGGACCTGCATACCCGCCAGGAACAACGCGCCCTGCTGGAAGAGATGAACAACCTCTATGTGGCATTCACCCGGGCTAAAACCAAGCTGCACATCCTCTTCACCTATAGGAGCACCAAAGAATGGAGCGATTACAGGAACGATCAGGATACCAAAGACGACAAACTTCCCAACCTGCTCTGCGAGGCCTGCCATAGGTGGTTTGACGGTCAGCGGGAAAAGCTGGGACAGCCAAAGCCTGGCGCCCCGGAACCAGACAAACAGGGCAAGCAAGAATCGGATACTCCCAGGCTGATCTCCTGTGAAGCTTCCCTGCTGGCCTCAGCTCTGGATTTTGCGCCCCTTCCCCTGGCTGAGCCTCAACAGCTCGATCCAGCCGCAAACCGTCGTCAGATCTGGCTGGAAGACCGTGCCAACCTCATCGGCGACCTCTGGCATTATTACCTCAGCTTCATTATCCGCGATCTTCCCGAGGAGCACAGCCATGCGCGCCGACAGGTTATATCACATTATTGCAGCATCTTGACACTGCAGCGCATCGACGCCGAACTGAAAAAGCTCAGAGACCGGCTGAGAGATTTTCCTCTCCTCTTCGAGCCCCGCTGGGACAAAGTCTTCACCGAACTGCCCATCTATCAGGGAGCCAAAGAGTTGCGCGTCGATCGCCTCATGCTGGATACCCTTGCCAAACAAGCCCTGATCATCGATTATAAGACCGGTGGGATCTACGAAACGGAGCAGCTGGAACGCTACCGGTCCGTTCTGGCCCAGCTTCCGGTTCTCCGGGATGGGGCTTACAGCTTAGAGATCAGCTACATCCAGCTCTGAGCCTGGATTACTTCAGTAGAATCACTTTGGCCTGGATCGTCCGGCTGGGGCTGCTGGCCCTCAGCAGATACACTCCGGAGGGAAGTTTCACCCCCTGATCATTCAGTCCTGTCCATGTAAGAGTGTTGCTGCCAGCCGGATAAGTCTGGCTGGGGAAGCGCTTCAGCAATTGCCCTTTGAGGTTGTAGATACCAATACTGTAATCGCCAGCTTCGGGAAGCTCGAGTTTCATTATCGAGCTGTCCCGCATGGGATTGGGATACACGGACAACGCTGGTACCACCTGGTTATTGTCATCTGGAGTACTCAGAGCTGCGCAGTAGGCCAGCGCGTCTCTCAGATCATAGCAGCTCAGGCCTTCTTTATGACCTATGTAGGCCAGGCCGTCCTTCACCGTCATGCAATTGGCATCGGTGTCAAAGCTTGTGGATGATACCAACTGAGGGTTTGCGATAGAACTGATGTCAAAGACCCTCAGATCGTTCCACCTCATCACGATCAGCGCGTTGTCAGCTACTTCTAACGCGTTAGCGCTTCCCACGATCGTACCATATTGATGCAGGACCTCCGGGTTGCTGGGATCGCTCACATCCACCACCATCGGTTGCCGCCCCACAAACAGCACGTTATTGTGATATTGCAGATCTCCAAGGTCGAGATAGCTAGCTGCAAGCCAGCTCAACTGCTGGGGTGAAGACGGTGCCGAGATGTCATAGATCCACAGCTTGGATCCGTTTACGTACCCGGTTAGATAGAGATAATCGCCTTGGACCCCCAGGTAGAAATAGCTGCCAGGCAGCCGCGCAAGCTCATCAGGATGGGAGGTATCCGTCAGATCATAAATGGCCAGACCTCCCCAGCCGCACATATACAAGCGGTTGTCCTGGTAGAGAACATCAGTGATGGGATCGCCAAGACTGCAGCTGCCTGTGTAGTAAACCCACTCATACTCATCGTCATTCAGGATTGTGTAAATGTATATGGCATTTGAAGTTGGCAGTCCCGGTCCATTATACCACACTCTGTTCATCAGTAGATGCTGATCGCTGGCGGCCACATATGAGATCCAGGGCTCCGGAAGCCTGGTCTGCACAATAGCTCCGGTTTCGCTGCAAGCATAGATGTTCAAGCCCTGCATGCCGACGTTGGCAAACAGGCGGTTGGAATTGGTGGTCAGATAGCTGACCCCACCTGTCAGCAGCGTGTCCAAATACTGAGGTTGGGAGGGGTTCGTGAGATCGTAGAGGCTGTAGGTGTAGCCGTTGCCAAAGTATTCATAGAGGTGCAGCAGGTAGTCCGGACTGATACACAGCCAGCTAAGTGTGCCTGGATTGTCGTCTGTGTAGATGACTTGCGGTCCTCCGGCAGCCTCCAGATCACAGATCTTCAGGCTACTCTCGTAGTATTCCGAATATGTTATCCGGGCATAAACAGCCATCCGTCCCCCTGACGCGTCGATCCTGACATAATCGGCAATCAGAGCTGACCAGGTCTGGATCAGGTTGCAAATTCCCACAGAGGATATGTCATAGAAATGCAAAGCGCTGCCAGGAGTCCAGCAGATCAACACACCACTCCCGGACTCCATGATTTGCTGGTTGGACGCGTTCCCCAGAGTACCCAAATCCGTGATCGCGGAGGGCTGGTCAATGCCCAGACATCTGAAGCCGGGCATGGTGCCGCTCAAATATATCCTTCCAGACTCGATGGTCATGGCTGTATAGTATGTGCCGATCCAGCTAGAGGCCACCAGGTCCAGAGCGTCCATCGCATAGCAGCGCATATATCCCTGGCTGTCATACAGATAGAGATAGTGGCCATAACTTTCCCAGGCTATGATGGCGGCGGGACTCAGCGTGGAAGTTATAAAAAGGGGCTGGGAGGGATTCGAGATATCAATGGCGCTCAGCCGACCGTCCGTGTGGATCACGATTGCCCGGTCCGCGTGCACGGCAAGACGCGAGGCCGCTGGAGCATCCAGGTCCAAAGTGCCCAGGATTTTAAATCTTTGGGAAGCGCTGAGGTCCAGAATCGCGAGGTCCAATCCGGGCCCGGAAACCGCGTTTAATGAGTTTGTCATATACATCAGATCACCCTCAATCACGCAGTCTGTCCTACCCAGGTAAGTAAGGTCTTCCCAGAGCAGAGGCAACGGTATTTGCTGAGCGAAAAGGCTCAAGCTCGCAGTCAGCAATAAAACGGCCAATAGATATCGCTTCATAAGCTTCTCCCTGATCACATTTTACCCGATGCCATTCGGATGTCAAGCTTAATTGTTTGCGGGGGGGGGGCGTTGAATATATTCCACATCAGTTTCCGTTTTCTACCCGGAGAGCCAGATCTTGCCATTTCATCACAGATAGCGCTGAGCACAGAAGAGAGTGGCAGGGAACGCTTTGCTGGAGGAACCGCAAACGTCCTCGTTTGCGTTGGAAATAGCTGAGGTTTTGGATGCGGTAGGAATATGAGGGTTTTGAACAATGAGACAATGAGCAAATCAGATTTTGATCTTGCTGGCAGCCATGGGATTGGCAAACGTCCTCAACTGCCTCCCTCTCACATCACCTTTGCCTCTCCTATGCCGAGGCAAAGGAGATGTAAAGGAGAGGCATAGGTGGTGTAAAGGAGGCTAAGCGGGAACTTGACACAATGGTAAATTGTTGACTTAAGCTTCTAACTGAGCAGGAGCTGGGTAACTCTCTATCCCGCTTACATATACTTCAGCAGCTCCTCCGGGCTTTGCAGGATGATTTTTGCTCCGGAGGCCATGAGTTGAGATACGCTTCTGAAGCCCCAGGCCACTCCGATGGGTAGCATTCCAGCAGTCAGGGCAGTCTGCATATCCGCTTCCGAATCTCCGATAAAGGCTATTTCGGAGGGCTTCAGGCCCCAAAGCTCTGCTATGGCCAGAGAGGAACTGGGATCTGGTTTGATCGGCACACCGCTGCGCTCTCCCCACACGGGATCGAAGATCTGATGGCCATCACGGATAAACCAATGGTCTGCCATCAGAGAGGTGAAGCCGTGGGATTTGTTGGAGAGGATGGCCATGTGTAAACCTCTTTTTACCAGTGTGTTCAGCAGAGATTCAATACCCTCATAGGGCTGGGTGCTTTCATGCCAGTTTTGGGCGTAATGAGCTCTGAATCTCAGCACGAGTTCCTCTATGGTCGCTTCGTTTTGCCTGTCAGGAGGAAGCGCAGCTTTGGCCAGGTTTTCAATCCCGGAGCCCACCAGGGTTTTACACTCCTCCAGGTTGTGACCGGTCAATCCCATGTCCAGTAAAGCTCGATTCAGCGCTATGGCAATATCTTCAATCGTGTCCAGCAGGGTCCCGTCCATATCAAAGATCAGTCCGCGTATCATATTCATATTTCCTTTACAACAGTATAATCATTTTCCCGCAGATTACGCAGATTTATGCGCAGATTACGCAGATTATGACAGGGTTTAGAGGATTTTGACCCCATCTTCTCAATCGTCATAAATCAGCGAGATCAGCGTTCCAATCTGCGTAATCAGCGGGAAACACACTTCCCATCACAACATCAGCGTAATCCGCGCCTCAATCTGCGTAATCCGCGGGAAACAAACCCGTTTCAGCGCACCGCCACCACCTTGTAGAAGCATTTTCCCAGGGCGGGATTGATGTCAAGGTCAATCTGGGTGCCGCTGATGTTTTGCTGCAGGATGGTCCACTCTGAGGCATAGGGGTCCTGGGCTGTCAGCACCTTATAGGATGTGGCGGCCGGGACGGTGTTCCAGCTCAGCCTTAGGGTGGTGGGGGATTGATGGACCACCGCAAACCCGGTGGGCGCATCGAGGGTGTAATAATAGAGCTGCAGGCAGTTGGCGTCATACCAGGGCTCAAAATTGACCGTACCGCTGCCTTCTTCGTTGTCCCACAGCGTGGCATCTATCACATCGGGATCCAGACTGCCCCAATACACATAGGGAGCGTTGAGTACGGCGGCGGTGTTGTTGCGCAGATTCAAGGTGTTGCCATAGACGCGGTTCCACTGGCCGGGACTGGAGCCAAAATTGAGGGTGCCGCCATTTTGGAAGATACCTGTACCGCTGAGGGCTGAAATCGTGTTGTTGTAGAGGTTCAGGATCCCCTGGTTGTGGATGATGCCGTTGACAGCACCGTCCAGCAGGCAGTTGGACATAGTGGTGCTGTTGTTGCCTTCCAGTTTCAGCAGGTTGTGGTTGCTGATGGCTATGCGGCAGCCTGTGAGGTTTACAGTGCCGTTGTAGATGTATAGAGCGCAGAAATCCTCACTGGGAGAGTCGCCTTCGTCCAGGCCGGCATTAAGGACATTGAGGTAGTTCAGATCGCACGCCGCATCGGGATTATAGAACCGCAGACCTTTCCAGGAGCTGGGGGCTGAGATGTTCAAACCTCGCATGGTCACAGGGTTTGTTTCCGTTCCCAACACGTTCAGCGCTCCATAGACCAGGAAGCGGGGATCGGTGGAATACTGCACATAGTCTCCAAAGATGATCTCGGTGCCGGCAGAGATGGTGAGGGTGACCCAGTCATTCACGTAAAGCGTGGCATTGGTCCGGTAGGGCAGGCCAAAATTGGGCCAGGTGGCGCTGCGGGTCTGGGTGGCGCCTCCGATCCCGATATAGGGCGTGCCGGGATTGGTGATGGTGACACCAGTGAGCTTATCCAGCAGGTCCACGCTGGAATAGATGGGCCAGGAACCGCAATTGGTGATGCCGAGCCCGTTCACGCTTATATTGTGATATGAGGTGTTGCAGACGAATCCCGAGGCCGCCACATCCAGGATCTGCAGGCTGGAGATGCTCAGTACATCCGTGCTCTGAGTCTCCTGAACCACGAATCCATCGCCAAAGCTGTTTTGGATGAGGCAATTGGAGATGCTGAGGTTTCCAGCCCCAAAATCTGTGAGGGCTCGCCTGCTGCCATAGGTTTCCTGGGCTCCGGCATAGAGGAACTGGCAATGCTCAAAATCAGCGTCCCAGGATGAGCCAAATACCCTCACGCCGATCCAGTAATTGGTACTGACAGGATAGCGCGTGAAAACAATGGGCTGGTCGGCGGTCCCAATGGCACTCACAGCTCCACTGAAATCCACATAACGATTGTCCGCGATCCAGAAAACGCAGCCGGGATCGAAGCTCACACTGGATCCGCTGTTACCGGTCAGGCCTTCCTCACAGCGATAGATGTAACCGTGATTGGGAAAGTGGACCGTGCCGTTTATGCCGTTGTAACCGAAGAGGCGGATGTCGTTGCTGGCGTTGCCGCTGAGAGTGAGATTATTAAAGCAGCCAGTCTGCATGGGCAGGATGGAGATGGGGTTTCTGAGGCAGCCCGTCACAGTGAGGTGATCCACGCTAAGGGTGAGGTCGCTGTCGTTGCACCAGAAGCCGTCCGTGCGACAACCGTTGATCTGGACGTTGTTGATTTGGGTAGTGTCTCCACTGCCAATGTCGTGGCAACTGATGGCCTGGGCGTCCACGTTTGTAATCTGGCAGTTTTGCAGGCTTAAAAGAGTAGCTCCGGCGTTGTCAAACAGGGCATTGTCATAGCCATACTGGTTGCGCTCACCGCCATTGCTGAACTGGCAATGCTCAAAGCTGGCGCTGGAGCCGTTGTAGAGATACACCCGGTCCCAGAAATAGGTCTGGGAAGGGGGACGGTCAAACACGATAGGCTGGTCCGCGGTCCCGATGGCATTCAGCGTGCCGGAGACTTCCAGGCTGCGGTAACGCTCAAAGTAAAACACTGTTCCGGGCAGAAAATTCACGTTGGTATAGTTCACATACAAATGCCCACCGCTGATCTGATAGGGATAGCCGTGATTGGCCAAAGTCTGGCTGGCCAGGTAGCCGCCATTCACAAAGCGGATCACGTTATAGGCATTGTTGGTGAGGGTAAATCCCGTGATCTGGTGGGCCCAGTTTGCCGATACGCTCACGGGGAAGGAGTTGCAGCCATTCACGCTCAGGCCGTTGATAGTAAGGTTGTAGCCGCTGGCGTTTTGATAGACGGCATCCATTCCGCAGCCATCGATGCTGAGATTGTTGATCACCAGGTCGTCGCTATCGCTGTCGTTGCTTTCAATAAAGACAGCCCGGCAATACGCGTCGATGATCTGGGTGTTTTCAATCAGCACCGTATCGGCGCGGTAGATGGTGAAGGCTTCCTGGATATGATTATACTGGTTGCTGCTGGCGCAGTTTTGCAGGATGCAGTGGTCGAAGTGGGCATAGGAGGTGCCGGCATTGAGATTGAAACCGCGCCAGTTTTGGGTGGAGCCGGGCAGGCGGTTAAAGAGGATCGGCTGGCTGGCAGTTCCCACCGCGGTGATGGTTCCGTTCACATAGAAGCCTATGGAATATCCCATCTGAAATTCACAGCCGGGGTTGATGGTGAAGTTCACGTAGTTCACGTCGATGTTGATGCTTTCGCACACATAGGGATATCCCCAATTCCGCACTGTGGTGTCGCGGTAGAGATAGCCGTCGTTGTGCAGAAAAATGCGGTTGTCTGTGTTGTCTGTAAAGAGGGGTTGTTCATCCAGGAAGTTGAGCAGGTTGGGGGGTATGGCGATAGGCCGGCCGCAATCCGTGATAGCGAGGTTGGAGTAATCCAGGCTAAGAGTTCTATCCAGGATGTAAAGGCCGGTCCAGGGGCAATCATGGATAGTTACGTTGTCCAGGCTGAGGCTGCCGTTGTTGCTGCCGCTCACATAGATGCCGTAAGTTCCGCCGCCCGGGATGCTGGTATTGGAGATACTGAGGGAGGAGATAGAATTTGCCGAGATGGAGGGCTCCGGATAGCCGTATTGCGGAAAGCCGCAACTGCTGAACTGGCAATGGTCCAGCAGCGCGGAGCAATTGCTGTCCAGGCCAATCCCTCCCCAAGTGTAATCTCCTCCAGCCCGGAAGCTGATGGGCAGCAGTTCAGTGCCATCCGCGTTCAGGCTTGATCCATTGTAAAGCTGCAACCTGCCATACTGCGGGAAGCGCAATCCCACTCCGGGCTCCAAAGTCAGGGCCGCGCCGTTGTTGAGGTTGAGATTAGTTAACAGATAGTAGGGCAGGCTGCGGTAGGGCAAAGTGATGCTGCCATAGAGATAGCTTTCCCACATTGCCAGCATTTCGATGCCCTCCCAGGATGATGAGAAAGATCCCAGAGCGGCATAGTTGAAGATGTTGGCATAGAGCGGATAGGAACTGCTGTGGTGGATGGTGATGCCGCCCCAGGTCAAGGCAGGATAATTGCCCTGGGGGATATTAACACCCGTCTGGCAGTAATTCACATACACGTCGTTGAGGCTCACGGTGCTGCCGGGATTTCCGCTGATCTCCTGGCTTTCGATCTGGATGCCGTTGTGGGCTATGTTGCTGATATAGATATCGTCTATGATCACCTGGGAGTTTTTGATATAGATCCCGTGGGAATTGACCGTGGTGTCAAAATCACAAGTGAGGATGTTGACCGGGCCGCTGTTCTCAATCCTCAGCAGGCCGTAGAAATCCCTGGAGCGGCTGAATGCGCATTGATAGAAGCTGCTGCCTTCCGCTCCGTTCATAAATACCCTGGTATAGTGCTGGTCGGCATCGATGGAGTGAAACCAGATGGGCAGTTCAGAGGTCCCCATGGCACTGATGGCCCCCTGAATTTCCAGTTGGGAACCGTTTTCAAACAGGAGGTTGACCCCAGGCTGCACAGTGAGGGTAGCACCGTTGAGAACACGCACCATGCCTCTGATCTGATGGGGATTGTTGGACATCAGGAGGGTGGTATCGGTGCTGATGTCTCCTTGCAGCACGAGGGCGGCCCACACTCCGCTCGAGTATAGCAGAAAAAATACCAAAACAAAGAGAACACGTTTCATGGTTGGCTCCTTTATATCTGATAGATAATAAGCTTATAAACGTAAAAGGGATATATGCCAGAAGGTGGTTTCTATTTGGCAAGCATATCAAAGCTTGTCAAGCAGAATCTGATTTGTCTATGAGATCCCGCTCCTTTTATAAAGTCTCACTATAAACCCTCACTGAATACTTCAAATTTCATCACCAAAACTTCAAATGTCCAAGTCCAAAAGATGATGAACCAGACGATTAGGGCGTTTGAAATATGCTAATTTCTTTAAGATCATT
>JAGOIY010000181.1 GCA_017995405.1 Candidatus Cloacimonadota bacterium | reverse complement strand
TCCTGGATCCATTTGAGCAGCACCTCATCCTTGCGGGTGAAATCTCCCCTCAGAAGTGTTACTCCTTTGGCCTTGAAATCCTGCATAACCGCCGCGGTGAAGAGGACGGTCTTTTCATTGGTCAGGCAGTTTTTACACCAGTCCGCCCCGATATCCAGAAACACCGGCTTGCCTTCATCCAGCAGCTTTGTGTGCAGTTCGGGACTGAAGACATACCAGCCTTCGGGAGCGTGGGGAGCGGGAGTGAGGCCATCGGCATTGGCCACCTGGACCGTCTCGGCCTCCAGATATTCCGGCTTGAGAGGCAGGAAATACCAGGCCGAGGCCACGATCACGGCAATGGCCAGGAAGCTGAAGATCCACTGCGTGGCGCTGCTGTTTTCGTTTCTCACAAAGCGGCCATAGAGCCAGAGCGCGAAGCCCAGCAGGATGAGGAAGAAGATCACGTTGAGCAGATAGGCCCCGCTGGTGAGAGCGAGGGTGGTCTTGAGCATGGTATACACGATGTAGAGCAGCACAAAGCCCATCACTTCCTTGAAGATATTCATCCATTCGCCGGGTTTGGGGATGAGCTTGAGGGCGGAAGGAATCATGCCGATCAGGATAAAGGGCAGGGCAAAGCCGAGACCGATGATGAGGAAAAACAGCATCAGAAGCGGAGAGGAAAGCTTGAAGGCAAAGGGCAGCGCCGCTCCCAGAAAAGGACCCGTGCAGGAGATCGCCATCAAAAAGGCAAAGATGCCGCCGAAAAAGGAACCGCTGTAGCCCCGCTTGGCAGTGGCCTTTGAGGCTGTATTCATCCCCGGAGCGGTGAGCACAAACACGCCCAGCAACGACAGCGCGAAGGAAAACACCACGCTCATCAGCACCACCGTGAACATGGGGTTCTGGTTTTGGAAGCCCCAGCCCTGCTGTTCTCCAGCCGAACGCAGACCGATAAACACTCCTGCCAGAATGCCAAAGGAGATCATCACTCCCAGAGCGTAAACCAGCGTGTGCAGCAGCACTTTAGCCCGGTCCTGATGCGCCTGGTTCATAATCGCCATCACCCGGATGGGCAGGATCGGCAGCACGCAGGGAGTGATATTGAGGATCAAACCGCCCAGGAGAGCGAAAATCATATACTTGAGAATGTCAGACATCTTGCCGGCGTCAGCTTTATCCGCCCCACCCGCTCCTCCCTGAGGAGGAGTGGCGGGATCGGTAACAGGGGCGGCCTGAGTGCTGTCCGCTGGGCTGGCTTCCAGTTGAGATTCTTCAGCTTCCACCGGGGCCTGATTGGGGTCCAGGGCCAGGATTTCCAGCCTGAGGGTCTTTTCCGCCTCTTCGGGAGGCTCGCACATGCCGTCGTCAAAACAGAGGTTATAGGCCAGCAGGGCCTTGATCTCGATCTTGCCGGGTTTGGCGTCCGCCTTCACGGTGAAGGGCAGCCGCAGCGTGACCTTGCCATGGTAGTCCCATTGGGTGGCAGACACCACCTTGTGGGCCTTGGGATAGATCACTTTGCCAAAGTTGAGGCTGGGATGGCTGGCCTCCAGATAGAAGTAGGCCGGGTCTGAGGGATCGTGGCTCTGATGCTTGCCGGAAGGGATATTGAGGGTGACGCTGATGCTGCCCCGCTCTCCAGGCTTGAGGGTCTTGGGAGTGATGGCAAAGCTCACGCTTTCCTTCACCTGCGCCTGAATTTGGGGGGTGGCGATGTCCGCCCAGCTCATCACACTGGCCAGCAACAAGATAGCCAGCAGCAGATATCTGGTGTTTATGCGCATATAGCTTGGACCTCCACGCTAAATACTTTATGATATATTGATATAATGCACGATATGTTCCACATGTCAAGCATCTTTCAGCCCATCATCCGCTTATGAAGCTGCCGCAGATCTGGATACTGCGAGACAAACAGTCCCAGCAGCGTGAGCCCCAGTCCCAGTCCGCTCCTGATGCCCAGCCGGTCTCCCAGCAGCAGGAAGGCCAAAATCACGGTAAAGACGGGAATCAGGTTTGTGAACACATTGGAGCGGATCACTCCCAGATCGCGGATCACGCCGGTGTAGAGCAGAAAAGCTCCCACCGAGGCGAAGAGGCTCATCCCGATCACGGCCGCCAGGGGCATAAACTGATGTTGAATGCCGATAAAGTGTTTGAGATCAAAGATCAAAAACAGCGGCAGGAAAAACAGCAGCCCAAAAAAGCTCTGCCAGGCCACGATCGTCAAGGCCGAATAAGCATGCGTGAGCCGCTTGACCAGGATGCCATAAAACATCCCGGCAAACACGGCCAGCAGCAGAAACGCGATCCCCTTCAGGGTGCCGCTGAGGTCGGTGGAATCCATGCTCATCACCGCCACTCCGGCAAAGGAGACGATCAGGCCCACAAACAGCCAGGGCGTAATCTTTTCCCGCAGGAACATCCAGGCCCCGAAAGCCGTCACCAAAGGGATGGTGGAGATCACCAGCGAACCCAGAGTGGAGGATACATACTGCATCCCGTTGGCCTCACCCACAAAGTAGAGGAAGGGCTCGCAAAAGGCCACCAGCAACATCCTGCCCAGGTCCCGCCGCGAGATCTTTTGCCAGTGCCGGCTGAGCAGCATCACGCCAAACAACAGCAGCGAGGCCAATAGCAGCCTCATCACCACAATCTCGTGGGGCTTGTATAGCTGAAACGCCACCTTGAACCACACAAAGGTGACCGCCCAAAAGAGCATGGCCAGAGTGGCTTTCAGATAGGTGAAGCCGTGTTTCATGGACGGACAGGTCTTTCTGGTCTGGATAACATCGTTTGTCTTTCTCCTGGATACAGTTAAGGCCATCTTGATAAGATTGGCATTGAACGGGCATGCTTTTACCCGGTGGCAGAGCTGTCAAGCGAAATCAGCGGGAGATGCAGGGTTTTAGGGGTTTAGGGGTTTGGGGGTTACCAAAATGGAACGTAACACCTGTCGGTTTGGAAATCGACACTCCGATCGATTTGCTC
>JAGOIY010000047.1 GCA_017995405.1 Candidatus Cloacimonadota bacterium | reverse complement strand
TGCGCAGATTACGCGGATTTTGTGAAGCTTGAGAAGGCAGGAGCTTGGATGCGGTCGTGGAGGTTGAGAAGGCAGTTGGAACAAATCCATTAGGCAGTTTAATAATCTGCAATTCTCTTATTTCCCGCAGATTACGCAGATTGCTGCGCAGATTACGCGGATTTTGTGAAGCTTGAGAAGGCAGGAGCCTGGATGCGGTCGTGGAGGTTGAGAAGGAAGTTGGAACAAATCCATTAGACAGTTTAATAATCTGCGAAATCTGCGTACCAATCTGCGTAATCTGCGGGAAACTAAGGAAACTTGCAGCTCTCATAACTTGATCTCACCCGTCAGCAGACGGCTCTTGAGGTGAATGGGCTGTGAGGCCTCGATGCTCACCTTTCCTTCGCAGATCACGTCTTCGCCAAAACTGATATCACCCTTGAGCTTGAAATACTTGCAATCCATCAGGGACGGCACTCCGTCCTTGAATTTTGCCAGCATCTGATCTATCCTGCCATAGTTGGCATCCTCAAGTTCGATCACGGGCGGAACGCTGAGCCCACGTCTCAACACGATCTGATACTGGTCGTTGAGCTCAAAAGCATCGCTCCAGATAGCCAGCAGATCGGTGTTCTTTTTCACAGGCGCGAAGCGGGAACGCGGCACCACCAAAGCCCGGGTGTTGTTGAACACACTGATCGCGGCCCCCATGGCGGTTTCGAGTTGGTAGACCGGTATGCCTTCCACCGTCTTGGGATTGATGATCAGAGGCAACAGAAATACTCCGTCGGAAGAGATCAGGCTCCATTGCAGGGCTTTGAGATCTATCCACAGGTTGTTGGTATTAAAATACTTATAGTAAGCGATATCCTGAAACCTGGCCAAATCCTCCGCGGGTGTCTGAGCTATTTCCCGCAGCATCAACTGGCCGCTGGCATCCTCACAAAGATGGCCACCCTTGCGGTCCACTTCACCCCGCTCGCAGACTTCCATCAGGAAATTGACCTGGTTGGCCTCCATCCAGGCCGGAATGGCTGTGTCGACGGTAGCGCCCAGGTTGTCTGAGTTGGAGACGAAGGCGTAGCGGTAACCCTTGTCTATCAGGCTGTCCAGCAGTCCGTTGGCAGCCATGGCGGTGTATAGGTCACCATGTCCGGGGGGATTCCACAGCTGATTTTTATCCGAGGGCTCGAAGGGAGCCAGATCGTCCTGACGTACTCTGGGATACTTGTTCTGGACAAAGGATATTGGCAAGTCCTGACGGCTGAGATCGGGATACTTGCTCAGGTAGTTCAAGGTGTCGGCGTCGGTATTATAGCTGTTCATAAAGAGGAGTTGCACGTCGTATCCGGAGCTGGCTCTCAGGGCCAGCACCTGACGCGTGATCACATCCAGGAAATTCATATTGCCCTTCACAGGCAGCAGAGATTTGGCCTTGCTCAGCCCCATCGAAGTTCCCAGGCCACCGTTCAGCTTGACGACCACCGTCCGTTTTAGCATCGAGAGACTGCGCCGCGAGGCAATCTGATCATAGGAGACCAGGTTGGTTTCAGAGGGAGGCCGGATGGCCGTTTCAGGCAGGAAGCCTTTTTCACCCCTGACCAGCTTCTCATAATAGGCCCCAAAGGTGCGGATCACCGGATCGGCAATCCCTGCCGCTTTCATCAGTTTGACAAACTGCTGATTGTGAGCGCTCATAGTTTTCCTCCCATACGCGTGTCTCCGATCAAAGCATCAATAACCGTCTCATCCACCGGGGCCGGTACCGTGATCGCTCCTTCCAATGCGTGTTTGGCGTTCCAGGCTTCCACGGTTTCGACCGCGCCGGGGTTGCGGGCCCAGTTTCTGCGCGCCACACCTCCCATCACGTCCCAGCTCAGAGCGCTGGTCACCACTTCATCCATTCTGGGGCTGCCATCCAGCACAATGCCGTTGCCACCGTTTATGGAACGTCCGATGCCCACTCCTCCCCCATTGGACAGCACCACCAAAGTCATGCCTCTGGCGATGTTGCCTCCAAAGCAGTGAGTGGCCATCTCGGCCATCACATTGCTGCCGTCCCGGATATTGGCGGTTTCACGAAAAGGTGAATCCGTGCCGGAGACGTCGTGATGATCGCGACCCAGCATCACAGGTCCGATCTCGCCGTCGCGCACCATCTGGTTAAACTTGCGGGCGATCCTCACCCTGCCTTCTTCATCGGCATAGAGGATGCGGGCTTTGGTGCCCACCACCAGTTTGTTTTCTTCGGCGTTAGATATCCAGTGATAGTTATCGCGGTCCATGGAGTTGCGGAGGGGATCTATTAAAGCCCGGGCCGCGGCATCGGTCTTGCGCAGGTCCTCATCCTTGCGGCTCAGACAGACCCAGCGAAAAGGACCATAGCCATAATCAAAACACATCGGCCCCATGATGTCTTCCACATATGAAGGCCAGATAAAACCGTCGTTGGTATCCTGCCCGTTGCGTGCGATCTGAATCTCTCCGGCATCGAACACCGAGGCCATAAAGCTGTTGCCATAATCCCAGAAACGTGCTCCCTTGGCGCAGAGCCGTTTGATGACCCGATAGTGACGACGCAGCGATTCATCCACTTTTTGATGAAAGCTCTGCGGGTCACGGGCCAAGAGCTCCCGTCCCTGCTCAAATGTGATTCCGGCGGGGGTGTAGCCCCCTTCATAAACGGCATGGCAGGAGGTCTGGTCTGAAATCAGTTCGGCTTTGATGTCGTGGATATCCACATATTCCAGCAAATCCACAATGTTTCCGTGGTAAGCTATGGACACAGGCTTCCGGGAGCGGCGATACTCCTCCACCCAGCCAAAAATCTCCGCCGGATCGGAAGAAACCTTGCTCACCCAACCCTGTGAATGACGCGTCTCGATGCGGCTGGGATCCACTTCTGCTATGATGCCAATTCCCCCCGCGATTTCCACCGCCTTGGATTGAGCTCCGCTCATGCCACCCAGACCGCTGGAGATGTAGAGCACTCCGGCCAGGTCCTGGTCCGCGGGAATGCCCAAATACTTGCGGCCCGCGTTCAGGAGCGTGATATAGGTGCCGTGCACGATACCCTGAGGCCCAATATACATCCAGCCCCCGGCTGTCATTTGTCCGTAATTGGCCACCCCGAGGGCCGTGAGCCTCTTGAAATCGATGGGATTATCCCATTTGCCGATCACCAGCCCGTTTGTGGATATCACTCTGGGGGCCTGGGGTGAGGAGGGAAAGAGCCCCAGGGGATGACCGCTCTGCACCACCAACGTCTGGTCCGCGCGCATCACCTGCAGGTATTTCATGATGAGCTGATACTGCATCCAGTTCTGGCAGACCTGGCCGGTCTCGCCATAAGTCACAAGCTCATAAGGATAAAGGGCGATATCAAAATCCAGATTGTTGTCGATCATCACCTGCAGGGCGCGGGCCGGAGTGATACCCTGATATGAGTCGATTGGCCTGCCAAAGATGCGTCCCTGCGGACGGTATCGGTAGCCATAGATCCTGCCCATGGTGGTCAGTTCATGCAGAAATTCCGGCGCCAGAATGGGATGCAAGTGCTGGGGTATATAGCGGAGCGCGTTTTTTAGGGCTTGTTTAACATCCTGCGGACCGAGATCAAGTCCCCGGTCAGGAGCCCTGCGAATGCCTGGTTCGAATATGGGGGCGGGTGGCAGTTCAGCGCTTAATTCAACTTTGAAAACACTTTTCTGCGGCATCATTCAGAATCCTCTTTATGTAATTATATTCTAATTATTGCTGTAGAACCGATTACCCACTTTATAAACAGAAATCACTAAGATACAATCGGTTTGGCATACAATGTCTGATGTGATAATATCTGTCAAGTCAAAAGTCTGGCCAGAACATCCTGATCAAGGTGGATCCTTGCTATCATACTGTACCTCAGAGGGTTTCACCAGGATTTAATCCCACTGGGACGTTCTGCAATGCTTCAGACCGGCATTGGATACTATCACCGCTCAATTCGGTTCTTTCCGCGTCAGTTCTTGCCTATTCACCCGCCATGGAGATACCGTGCGCTCTCCCCCGTTTTTCGCCGGAGGCCGCACCGCATCTCCACGGCAACTGATCAGGCAGGAAAAGGACAAGACCGTTGATGGGATGGCGTGGTTGGCTGGGGCGGATGGATGAGAAAGCGAGAAATTGATGAATTGATGGAATGGATGTGTGAGATTGACAAACTCCTTTTATTCCAGAGGGATAGAGATGAATGAGATTGAATCCGCGCTGAAGTTGGGAAAGGCCCCAGAGCGCCGATGGGGGAGTTTTACGACTCAATTGGAGAGCGTAGAGATGGTGAAGAGCGGAAATCAGTTATTTCAGGGCGGGAAAGTTGTTTATCAGAGCTCTGAGAGTGGTGGCGTCCGGACAGGTGTTGATCTGTCTGCGCAGTTCCGCTCCTCCCACTACGCCCTTCACATAGTGACATAGCTGGCTGCGCATTTCTTTTACCACCACGGTTTCCCGCTTGAACTGGAGGGCCAGCTCAAGGTGTTCGGACATGATGCTCCTGAGCTGGTCACGCGTGCTGGGATGATAGATTCCCTGTGAAATCAATTCCTTGATCTGATTAAAGATAAATGGTCTTCCCAAAGCCCCGCGACCGATCATGATCCCGTCACAACCACAAGCTTCAAACATTCTTAACGCCGCCTCAGGAGAGTCTATATCGCCATTGCCGATCAGCGGAATGTCAAGGCGGGATTTCAGATGGGTGATGTGGTCCCAGTTGCTTGTGCCTGAAAACATCTGTTTAGCGGTGCGGGGATGCAGACAGATCAGGTCCACACCACTGTCCTGCAGCAGGAGCCCAAACTCCAGATAGTTGAGGCTGCCACTGTCCCAGCCGCTGCGAAATTTGACGCTGAGAGGAATCCGGCCCTCCAGAGCGTTCCTGACTTCCCTTACGATGGCGGCGGCCCTGGGGGGATCTGTCATAAGCGCGCTTCCAGCCCCGCGTTTGATCACTTTTTTTACAGGGCAGCCCATGTTGATGTCAATCAGATCAGGCTGGAATTCAAGGCATAATGCTGCCCCTCTGGCCATCACAAGCGGATCGCTGCCAAAGAGTTGGACGGCATAGGGGCGCTCTTCTTCCCCAAAGTGGATGAGCTTTGAAGTCTTGAAGGATTCTCGGGTGAGGCCGTCCGCGCTCACCATTTCGCTCACCAGCACATCCGCCCCGTGTCTTTTGCAGAGGACTCTGAAGGCCCGGTCGGTATATCCGGCCAGGGGAGCGAGCCAGATTTTCTGGCCGCTGAATTCAGCGAGGGTCATTTTGACGATGAGGTGGTGGCACGCGCGGGATCGGAATCCGACCCTACAGGCCTGTAGATCTTTCTGAGGGCAGAAATATCGGGGCTGTCGATCTGGTCTGGATTCATAAAGCGGTTGGCAAAATCCAGATAGAGACCGGAATCGAGGAAGAAATCCAGCAGGTCGGCATCGAGATCCCCGTCTTTGACGCAGAAAGCCATGATCTTGAGGGATTCGGAGAGGGTTTTGGCTTTCTTATATGGACGGTCCGCGGCCGTGAGGGCCTCGAAGATATCGGCCACGGCGATAATCCTGGATTGGATGGGCAGCTTGTCTGCAGTGAGGCCCCATGGGTAACCTTTGCCGTTGAGCTTTTCGTGGTGGGTGGCGGCATAGAAGGCCACGTTGGAGTATTTCTTGGGAAAACTGAGCTCGGAAAGCATTTCCCAGGTTACAAATACGTGTTGGGACATCACCTTGATCTCTTCCGGCATCAGAGTGCCCTTTCGGATCTGAAGATTGCGCTTTTCTTCCGCGGTGATCAGCAGATATTCTTCACCTTCACACTCAAACTTGATCGCGGAGAGGCGTTCGATGCGTTCGATATCTCCATCGGGGAGGAATTCACCGCCGATGTTGATCTTTTGAATAAAAGCCAGCTCAGCGTCTAAATAGCTTTCCAGTTCTCCTGGAGCTGCCTGGGTACCCAGTGTATCTGCCACATAGGCCGCGAATTGATCTTCAGAGAGTTCATGGCGCAGATATCTGAAGAGCAGCTTCATGTTTTTGAAGCGCTCTTGCACCAGATCGATCCGGTCCAGGATCGTCTCCAGCTTGGTGCTCTTGTCCATGATAAATTCCGGGGTGATGATCTTGCCTACGTCGTGCATCATGCCGGCCATGGAGAGTTCCTTGAGCTCGGAATCGCTGAAGTGGAGGTCTTTGAAGACGCCCTTCGGGGCTTCATTGAGCTTGAGGGCAAACATGTCAGTGAGCCTGGCCACCCGGGTGATATGATCAGAAGAGTATTTGCTTTTACGCTCGATACCCTTGGCGATCGACTGCATGAATTGCAGTAACAGGGTTTCCAAAGATTCGATGAGGCGCCGGTTGGAAAGCGCAATCGCGGCCTGCGAAGCCAGCGAATTGAGCATGGTGCGGTGCTCGTCGTTAAAGCTGATCACGTTACCGCCCGGGTCCGTGGCGTTGATCATCTGAATGATCCCCAGCACCTCGTCCTCGTGGTTTTTGAGGGGCAGGGTCAGCATCGATTTGCAGCGATATCCATAGGTCTGGTCCGTCTTGATCGTTCCGCTGATGTCGTAGTCTTTGGTTTCATAAACATCATCAAAGCAGACGCACTTTTTGCTGTGATAGACTGCCGTCACTATATGTGAAAGGCGGGGTTTGCCATCCTCGTCAAAGAGAGGGATACTGGGCCAGTTGACTACTCCGTGAGTGCCGCCCTGCCGCATCTTCATGGTGCGGTTGTAGACGATCTCAAACTCCAGTTGACGGCTCTCTTCATTTACTTTGTAGATGGTCGCGCCGTCGGCATTGGTAAACTCGATGGCCTCTTCCAGAATCATGTCGAAGATCATATCCAGGTCCGTTACCGAAGACAGCGCTTCGCCAATCTTGGTAAGTCTCTGTATATGAAGCACCTGCTGCTCAGCCAAAGAGTTGATCGAGGCTACCACCTGATTGAGCATGACATTGATATCTCTGTTTTCATTGAGCTGATGCACTATTGAGACCTCCCGTCATATCTTCTTGAAAAGCATAAAGTTAGGTTCATAACCCAGGCGGCGCTGCTCCTGTTCAAACCAGGTGATGACATGGTCCTCCAGGTGTGAGGTGCTTTGGATGGTCTCGTCATAGACCGATTCATAAAACGAATTTCTCAAAAATTCCTCCGCAATCCAATTGGCATATTCCACATGATCAGTGGAAATCTGCACAAAAGCTCCCGGGACCAATATACTGGCCATCGCGTCCAAAAAAGCCGGCTGGATGAGACGGCGTTTGAAATGGCGCTTTTTGGGCCAGGGGTCAGGATGCTGGATAAAGATGCCGTGAATGGACTCCCGGGGCAGGCTTTCCGTGATGCGGTGGTCCACTAAAAGCTCCACCAGCCGGACGTTGGGATGCCTGGCGGGGTCCAGTTTTTTGAGGATATTGCGGACGCGCTTGTCCCGCACTTCAAACCCCAGAAAGTTGGAATGGGGATGCAGAATGGGATACTGAGAGATGAATTCGCCCTTGCCGCTGCCGATTTCCACATAGACGGGATGGTCGTTTCCAAACACTTGACAGTAGTCTATCAAACCAAGATCCTGGGGCAGGAGGAAATAGTCTCTATCGCTCAGCATCTTCGTCTTCATCCTCATCCACAGGCACAGGCTGAACGCGCTTTCTGGCCAGGCCTGTAATCACCAGGTCCGCCAGCGACATGCCAAAGGTGATGAATATCAGGTTGATGAGGGCAACCACAAAACGGGACTGCCAGTCTTCCGCAGTAAACTCCTGGCCGGTAAAGATATACAGAAGCCGGTAATAGAGGGTGATCACTATGGCGCCCAGAATTGAGCAGAGCACCATACGGATGCGAATCAGAGAGCCGTTGTAGAAGAGCCTGGTGATAATCAGGGCCAGGACCGCGGCCAGGATCAGATTGGGTAAAAAGAAAGCCGTGAGCTTGATCCCCACATAGGACGAGCCCAATACCGTAAAGATCAGGGCCACCGTGATGATCACGTACCAGAACCAGCGGCTCCTGAGATAATGTCCCAGCAGACCAGCCAGTCCAATGATCAGGGCCAGCGCGAGACTGAATTCCAGATTGCCAATGGTTTTGCGTTGGGGTTTGGAGACCGGTGGCGCGTCTTCACCACCCGCGATTCTCACCAGCGAATAAGCGCTGTCTCCAAAGGTGGCTTGCATGTGTGAATCCATGGTCTGAGTCTGGGCTTGCTCCTTGTTGTCAAACAAGCCCAGAGCCAAATATGTGACCAATAGCGGGAACAACAGCAACAGCAGCAGTTCCGGCCTGAACGAACTTTGTGTCATCTAATCCTCGGGGGTTATGGGTTTTATGGTTGAATCGTTTTGGGTTATCAGGTTTGGACGATCGCTCACTCACGTGAAGCATCCCGCCCGCAAAGCATCTAAGCTTTAGATTTTCGTTGACTCTGAATGATGGTTCAATTTTATGGCAAGCTGTTAGAATGTCAACAACAATCGCCCAAGGAGAGCCGAATGCTGAGCATCATGAGAAACCTGCGCCAAAAACTGGCGAAGACAAAAAGCGGATTCATTGGCAGAATCGCTGAGGCTATCCGCCTCAGAGGCAAAGTCGATGAAGAATTGATGGAAGAGATCGAAGACATCCTGCTGCGCTGCGACACAGGCGTGGAAATGACCCAGCTGATCATGGAAAGACTCACCACCAGGATCAGAGTGGACAGGATCGATGACGCCTCTGAGGTCCAGGACGCCTTGCAGGAGATCATGAGAGACATTTTGCTCACGATTGATGATCAGGACCTCGAAGCGGACTCTGATGAGCGCGGCTTTTTTGAAGAGGTGGATGCCAAGCCCTGGGTGATCGTCTTCGTGGGCGTCAACGGAGTCGGCAAGACTACCAGCATCGGCAAGATCGCTTATCGCTTCAGGAAACTGGGCAAGAGCGTGCTGATTGTGGCAGCGGACACCTTCAGGGCCGCAGCCATCGAACAACTGGCCATTTGGGCTGAGCGGGCCGGAGCGGGATTCATCAAATCCCAGCCCGACGCCGATCCGTCCGCGGTGATCTATGACGGCATCAACTCCGCCATTGCCAGAGACATCGATGTAGTACTGATCGACACGGCCGGACGTCAGCACACAAAAGACAAGCTCATGAACGAGCTTTCCAAGATCGACCGCACCATCAAGAAACTGATTCCCGAAGCCCCCCATCATGCTTTGCTGGTATTGGATTCCACCACCGGTCAGAACGCCATCTCCCAGGCCAGCCACTTTGATAAAGCTATGGCCCTCACCGGTTTGATCCTGTCCAAATACGATGGCACTTCCAAGGGCGGGATCATCTTTAACCTCAAGCACAACCTGAAACTGCCGGTGCGGCTGATCGGGATCGGAGAGGGAATCGAAGACCTGGAAGACTTTAACATCTCAGATTTTGTGGCGGCATTCTTTAGCAAAGAGGGTTCTCAAGAATCTGTCAATGAGGAGGAACAATGAAAAACACCGCTCTCAAATTCATCAACCCCATCCTGTTTATACTGGTGCTCACCACCTTTATCGCCATGCTGCTCTCCAAGTTCGGTCCCGAATCCATGCGGGGCAGCGAAGATCTGAGCGTGATCCACACCTGGGCGGGAACGCTCTTCTTTATCGTCGGAACCATCCATCTGATCTACAACTGGGGCTGGGTGAGGACCAATATCATCGGCAAGCGAAAGAAGCATAAATGACACTTTTGCATCAGGATATCGCCTCTGATATCCTGAACCGGCTACTGAGCATCTGCACGGGACCGGATAGCACCAAAGCCAGGATAATCCTGTTGCGCGGCCTGCTGGACGAGCTCTACAAAGAGCTCACCAGAGACGCTTCCGTCTCGTTGAGCGGCCTTTTTGCCAGGATGCAGTTTCTGCGTGAACAGGTCTCCCTGCCGGACGCCCTGAACCAACAGGCCAACCTGTTACGCATCCTGGGCAACCAATGCGCCCATGAGAACGGCTTTGAACCCTCAGACACGGATCTCTTCAGTTGCGCCTGGGTGATGAGAGCCTTGCTGCACTGGTATCAGGAAGAGCTGGACCTCAACGAGCTGGACCAATTTCTGCAAGAGCATCGCGCCAGCCCTTTTCCAGACAGGCCTCATGCCAGGAAACACAGCTTCCTGGGAGTGGTGCTAAGCTGGAAACTGAAACACGGCGACCAGCAGAGCTCCGGCATCGAAATCACTGCCGCTGAAGAAGATGGCCGCTCAGTGGGTATCTATCTCAGAGACGATCCTAAGTCCGAGGGCAGAAAGTGGTCTTTGCTCGACCGCTGTCTGTGGAAATGGGCCACGATCAACTGCCTCAACCTCAGCGAAAGCTCTGGGGCCGCGGATCAATATATTGACAATCCCGGCACGATGATTGTGATCGAACCTGATTATCTGATCGACGTAAGCGCGCTCGCGGAATGCGTTTCTTCCAAAGGAGTCAATCCCGAACTGGCTGTCCTGGGCAGACTGATTTCAGAGGAGAGCACTCAGAGCCTGGCGATCGGATCGGCAGTCAACAACATCTTTGACGAACTTATGTTCGATCCGGACGCTGATTACAACCAGTTATTCCGGGACAGCATGGCCAGAGCGCCCATCCCTCTGGTGGCCCTGGGCAAGGAAGCAGCCTTGCAGGTTCACGGTATCATCAGAGATGAGCATCTGCCGCGTCTGAGGGCCATGGCCAGATTCGCGCACCAGCGTGACATGATGCTGGAGCCCTCTTTTATCTCTCCCAAATATGGCCTGCAGGGTCGCCTCGATCTGCTCTACAAAGACAAGGGACGCTACTACATCGTGGAGCTCAAGAGCGGCAACGCTCCGCAAACAGGTATCTGGCCTCAACATCTTTATCAGGTGGTCGGCTACAACCTGCTGATCAAAGAATGCTATGGCGCCGCCAACCTTGGCACCAGTTCCATCCTCTATTCCAAACTGCCGGATGACAAGCTGCGGGGCGTCACCAACCTCATATCCCAGGAACAGGAACTCCTGATGTGCCGCAACCGCGTCATCGGGATCTGGAAGCTGCTGTCCGAAAACCCCGCCACCTTCTTCGACTGGCTTAAGTCTCACGAAGGCAATCAGCTGGCAGGCTTTGTCAAAGAGCGCCTTCATCGCGTGCAGAGCATCCTGAACGCGCTGGACCCTCCGGAATATGAATGGTATCTGGAACAGGTTCGACTGGCTGTGAGAGAAACCTGGTATGTCAAGATCGGATCGGGAACCCACCGTTCCGAATCCGGTTATGGATACAACGCCCTCTGGCAGCAGAGCCGAGAGGAGAAGCTGCGCCGCTATAAACTGCTGCCCGCTCTGAAACTGGTGGCAATCGACAAGAATCTCCTGCGTTTCAAGCTCGAAGACCGGGACCGGATCAGTGATTTCAGAGAAGGTGACGTGGTGGTGGCCTACCGGGAAGACCGCTCCGTCTCAGCCCAGGAGATCATCAGAGGAGAACTGATCACGCTGGGTGAAGACACTCTGCTTGTGAGGGCAAGGGGAGTGCTGAACCCCACCCTGTTTGCAGATCTGGACAGGCTGTGGTCGATCGAACACGACCTGCTGGAAAGCATGCTGTTTGGCACTCTGGCCTCGATCACGGGTTTCCTGGCAGCTCCGGAAGCAAAACGCCGCAAGCTGTTGGGACTGATGGCACCGGAATTCCAAACTGATGGGGTAGCCAGCGCTGAAGACGTGGAAAGCATTGTAGCCCAGATCGATGCCGCGCGGGACTATTGTGTGGTCCAGGGCCCTCCTGGCACCGGTAAGACCTCAGGCCTGATCACCAGTTTCATCCGCCGCCTCTATCAAAACTCCGATCAGACCATTCTGATCCTCAGCTTCACCAACCGCGCCGTGGATGAAATCTGCTCCAATCTGGCCAGGCACCAGATCCCCCATATCCGCACCGGCAGATCTCAAAACGTGGAGCTCGAGCTGCTGGGCAACCTGATCAGGGACAAGCGCTTTGACGAGATCGAGGAAATTGTGAAGACCAATCGCGTCTGGGTGGCCACCGTGCAGAGCTGTAACTCCTGGATCAACGACTGGCTGAGGATCATACCCGGCATCGGCACCCTGATCATCGACGAGGCCTCTCAGATCATCGAGCCCAACATCCTGGGCATTATCGCCAGAGCGGAGCGCTGTATCCTGATCGGAGACCAGAATCAACTGCCTCCGATCGTCGCGCAAACAGATGCCACCTATAGCTTTACCTCTGCGGAGCTCAGACAGCTCTGCTACAGCGGCTACAACCGTTCCCTGATGGAGAGGCTCTTCCTGCTCAGCGAGCAAAACGGCTGGCCCCAAGCCCGCTTCATGCTCAACCGCCATTATCGCATGCATGACGAGATCGCGGCGCTGGTGCAGCAGTTTTATCACCATGACCTGATCAGTTGCACACCCCGCCAGCAACGTACCCTTGAATCCAGCGAAACCACCCCTGCTTACCTCAAAAACCGGGTCGTATGGATTGACTGCCCCCCTGCCACTCATGCCTACTACGATGAGGATCAGTGCGTCATTATTCATCGGCTCCTGGATAAACTCATACATTTGGGCGAGATCACAGAGCTGGCGACCGGAGTGGGAATCGTGGCCCCCTACCGTGCCATGATCCAGGCTTTGAGAGCTGAACTGGGCAGCCCCTTCTCCGCCATGACCATCGACACGGTGGAGCGCTTTCAGGGCTCGGAACGGGATATCATCATCATCACGCTGCCTTTGAGAGACAAGGCGGACCTCAGGACCCTGGAAGCGGTCTCAGACGACCAGAAGGTAGACCGCAAGCTCAACGTGTCACTCAGCCGCGCCAAAGAGAGGCTGATCATCCTCGGCAACTCGTCGCTCTGTGCTTCCAGCGGTCATTACGCTTTTTTAATAGACAGGATCCGCGCTTCCCAGACTTTGATCCCATCTTCACAACTAATCGATTAAGTAATGCTATACAAGGAGTAATCAAGATGGCACAACCCAATCAACCCAACCAGATCAACATCAAGATCGACGAAAAAGTAGGCGAAGGCACCTATGCCAATTTCTTTGTCATCACCAATTCCCCCTCCGAGTTTATTATGGACTTTGGCCGCATCCTGCCTGGCATTCCAGACGCCAAGATCTATACCAGAGTAGTCAGCACTCCCTCCCACGCCAAGCAGTTTCTCCAGCTGCTGGAAAAGAACATCGAAACCTTCGAGAAGCAATTCGGCGAAATCAAAGTGCAGGGCATGCCGGAAAACAAGCCGGTGGGCTTCAAACCTGATCGCGGCTGAGCCTCATTATAAAATCACTTGACGGATGAATCGGTTCAAAATCTTTGGATTGAAACCGATATTTACAACTACTAAAATGAAATATGGAGCATAAGCCAATGAAAAAATTCTCATGGCGCGGACTCACGATCCTCATCTTCTGCTTGGGGACTGCATTTTTCCTGGCTCCTTTGGCGTTTGACGGCCTGCCTTCCTGGTGGGCTTCCCAGAAGCTCAATCTGGGTCTGGACCTCAAAGGCGGAATGCAGATCATCCTCGAAGTGGATACCTCCAAGCTGCCTGCCAATCAGGTCGCGGGGGCTGTGGACAACAATATTGAGATCATCCGCAACCGCATCGACCAATTCGGCGTCGCCGAACCGATAATCCAGAAAATGGGCGAAAAGCGCATCGTGATCCAGCTACCCGGCGTGAAAGACCATCTTGCCGCTGAAAGCCTTGTAAAAAAGACAGCTATGCTCGA
>JAGOIY010000180.1 GCA_017995405.1 Candidatus Cloacimonadota bacterium | reverse complement strand
CAAGAGTGCTTTGCTTGACTATAAGCGAGCAATCCAAAATCATTCGTCAAGCTTTGGTCCTGATTGATCAATTTGGCACTCAAACACTGGTTTCAAGCCCGCTGAAGATATTGACCACCCCAGTGCCCAGACCCGCATCCCCCCATCAGTCAAGCATCCAGGGCTTAAACTGTATACTTAAAAAGGTTACTTTTCAGTTTATCATCTCCCCACGAATCACGCGCATCGCTGGAACAGTGGCTTCAGAGCATGGATCAGGGATTCAGGCTCGGCACAGCGGGGCACAAAATCCACAAGTCCCTAAAATTAAATCCAAACACCCCGCCTTTGTCCTTGACAATAATCTCCCGTTCTCCCACAAGCGACAAACGATAGGCTAATCAAAAGGAGTTTTTATGAAGAAGATGCCTTTAACCCCGCTCCTGCCTTCAGGAGCAGGATATGTGGAACTCAAACAACAGGAAAACCGCAGCCAGAACCTCGCCTTTCTAAACGGCACCATGGTGAGCAACAACCGCAGTTCCAGCGGAGGGATCATGGCCCGCACCTTCACCAATGGGGTCTGGGGCCTGGCCAGCAGCGTGGACCAAAGCCCCGCCAGCATGGAAAAAGTGATCAAAAAGGCCATCAGCAACGCCTCCCTGCTCTCTCAGAAAGCCAGGAAAGGTCCCATGGCCCTGCCAGCTTCCTCAGCCCGGGGTGACTATCTCTTTTTCACCCAGAAGCCCGAGCTCAGCACTGCCGCCAAGATCGATTTCCTCAAGGCCCTGGACGACTACGCGATCACCACATACCCGGAGCTCAGCACCCGTCAGATCGCGCTCTATCAGGATGAAATGGAAAAACACATCCTCACCACCCACGGGGCCGACATGCACACCATGACCCCCAGGTCCATCCTGATCGTCTATCTGATGATCACCCACAACGGTGAGGCCTTGTCTCACTACGACGTGTTTGGCGGCTTTGGGCAGTTTGAGGACAACTTCAGCGATCCCAGCGCCTACTTCTCTGAAATCGACCGGGTTTACAAGCAACTGACGGATAAAAAGGACGCCGTCTTTGCCAGAGGCGGGACCCACGAATGCGTCCTGGACGCCGATCTGGCCGGGATTCTTTCCCACGAGGCCATCGGTCACACCACTGAAGCCGATTTTGTGATCAACGGTGCCATCGCAGGGGACTATCTGGACCAGCCTGTGGCCAGTCCCATCGTCACTCTCATCGACGTCGCCCACACCTGGGACGGCAAGACCTGTCCCGTTCCCGTCTATATCGACGACGAAGGCTGTGAGGCCGAGGACTGCGTGATCATCGAAAACGGTATCCTCAAGCGCTATATGCACAATAAAGAGAGCGCCATGCTGCTGGGCCATTCCCTCACCGGCAATGCCCGTGGCTATACCTACAGCGACGAACCGCTGATCCGGATGCGCAACACGATCATCGTCCCGGGCCAGGACAATCTGGCGGATATGATTGCCTCCATTGAAGATGGCTATTATCTGGTGAGCACCAACAATGGCCAGGCGGACGCCACCAGCGAGTTTATGTTTGGCGTCACCCTCGGCTACGAGATCAAAAACGGCAGCCTCGGCAAGGCCATCAAAGAGACCAGCATCTCCGGAGTGGCGTTTGACCTGCTCAAGACCATCACCATGATCTCCGGCGAGATGAAATGGAGCTGTGGCGGCATGTGTGGCAAAAAGCAGCCCATGCCCGTCGGAATGGGCGGTCCCGCCATCAAATGCAAAGTAAACATTGGAGGTAAGTGATGGATACGCGCCAGATAATGAGCCAGGCCCTGCAAGCCCTTTTGGACAAAGGCGCGGACAAGGTGGCGCTGTGGCTGACGGAAAAGACCAAAGAGGAATTTAACATCGTCTATAAAGAGCTGAACCTCCTGCGCAGCGTTGAAAGCCAGAACTTTAACCTGATCGTGATCAAAGACCAGAAACAGGCCACCACCACCCTCAACCAGTTCGATCCCGAATCCGTGGCCAAAGCGGTGGAAGAGGTGATGGCCAACGTGCTGTCCTCCAATGCCGATCCCGCCTTCGACATCTCACCCTATCAGGAGCCTCAGACCTTCACGGACGGTCCCATGGAGATGGACGCGGACCTGATCGTGAAGCGGCTGGAGGAATTCAACCAAGCGATGCGAAAGGATTATCCCAGCGTCTATTACGATGCCATTCTGTCCCACACCCGGGCCCGCTATCAATTCCTCAACAGCAACGGGGTGGATTTTTGCCAGAATTGGGGTTACTACGGCTTCACGACCATGTTTACGGCCAAAGATGGCAAGCAGATGTCCTCCTTCAACTACACCAGCTTTGAGACGAGCGAACTGGATAATCCCTTGCTGGACTACAATTTCACCGCTGAGCTGATGCGCCAGATCACCCAGCAGACCCTCACCCAACCGATTCCGCAAAACTTTACTGGCGAGGTGCTGCTCTGTCCCTTCGTGACGGGAGAATTGCTGGACAGCCTGATCAGCCAGCAGTTTGGCTCTTCGGGGCTGCTCACCAACAGCAGCAGATTTCCTGACCACGTGGGCCAGAAAGTCCTCGATGCCAGACTGAGCGTCTATAACAAACCCTCCGATCCGCGCCTGGCCATCAAAGACATGGTGACCAGCGACGGCTATGTGGCCCAGGAAGGAGCCATCATAGAAAACGGAGTGCTCAAGCACTATCCCATCGGACTCTTTACCGCCAACAAAGTGGGCAAGGCCAGAACCTTCGGGACTGCGGACAGCATCGTGGTGGAAGCCGGCCCCACACCCCTGGCGGAGATGATCAAATCCATCCGGGAAGGAGTGCTCTGCATGCGCGCTTCCTTTGGCAATCCCAATCCCAACGGAGACCTCAGCGCCGTGCTCAAAAACAGCTATTACATCAAAGACGGCGCCATCCAGTTTCCCATCAGCGAATCGATGATGAGCATCAACCTGATCGATATCTTCAACAACATCGTGGATATCTC
>JAGOIY010000179.1 GCA_017995405.1 Candidatus Cloacimonadota bacterium | reverse complement strand
GTTTCCGCTGCCATCTGTCCTTTCGCTCTGGGCACTCAGACCATCGGTTCCATCATCCGCCCCGCTTCCTACTGCGGCGTGATCGGCTTCAAACCCAGCTATGGCAGGGTAACGCTGGAGGGAGTTTTCCCCTTCAGTCCGCTTATGGACCATCCCGGCATTATCTGCAACCGGCTGGATGACCTCATCTATCTGGCCCCCATCTTTTTAGCCGACATGAAACCCCTCCTGGTGAAGGACAAACCCCGTCTGGGTATCCCTCATCCCAAATACCTGGCCAAAGCCGATGCAGCCGTCCTCGACAACTACCAAAACAGGATCAGTATTCTGAAAAGCCAGGGCTTCCAGGTGACCCAGACAGACCTCTTTGAGAATATCGACCACCTGGAAAAGGCCCATCACGACATCTGCAGCCGGCAGTTTTATGAGACGCACGCCAAGCTCTGGCACCGCTACGGTGACAGATATTCCCCTCAATCAGTGGCTTATATGCAAAGAGGCAAGCTGCTGGGGCCAGGGATGTTTAGCAGCCTGCAGGATGATCTGCTCCTCCAACGCGCCGCCATCACAAAGCGTCTGGACAACCTGGGTATTGATCTCATCATCGCCCCTTCCACAACTACCGCGGCCCCAGAGGGCCTGGACAGCACCGGTTCTCCGCTCATGAGCCTCCCCTTCAGCTATTACGGCCTGCCTTCCATCACGCTTCCCGATGGTCAGGACGCCAAAGGACTGCCCTTAGGGCTGCAAATAGGGGCCGCTCCGGGACGGGACGAGTATCTCCTGATCGCCAGCCAGGACCTGGGGGATAGTATCGGCAGTCCTTGATTCCGCCCCGGACCTTTAGAAACTAATCAGCGATAACGGACTATGGTACTCTGGGCGCCTGGACCAGCACGTCCCCATAGGCGTATTGCCGGTCGCTGGTGTACAAAAACACCCTGTAGAGGCCTGGAATCAGGTCCTGAGTGGGGACTGTCAGATGATTAACAACTCCTGGTGCCAGGCTGTATTCCTTCTTGACCTCAGCCTGTGAGTCGAGGAGCAAAAGCGTGGCGGTGATGTGCTCCTTTATTGCTATATGCAGATTGAAGCTACCGCCCTGAGAGACCGGATTGGGATACGCGCGGTAAATACCATTCACGATGGGTATTTCCGGTGGTACTTCCCCCACCACGGTTATGCTCACCGGGCCATAGAACGCGCTGCTGGCATAGTTCACAGCCTCCAGCCAATAACAATAGGTGCTGCCGATAGCCACTTCGTTGTCCGTAATGCTGTAGCTCTGAGGACTGCTGGTATTGGTGGCAGGGATCATGACGGGAGTGATCAGTACAGCGGAGGCCACATCACTGCTCTCGCCACGATAAATCCGGTAGCCCAGCATCTCTGTCTCGGATTGGCTAATCCAGGCGATTTTTACGGAGTAAATAGCCGTGAGCGTTACCGTGAAACTACTGAGATCGGTTATCAGCGGCGCGACGAAATCCACGCTCTGGTCATAGCTGTTATCCACCACCTCATATTGGTCGGGGTCCCAAGCCGCGACTCCGTATAGAGAGACGGTGTAAACTCCCAATAGAAACTCGGAATCCACAAACAGGTGGGGCGTGAAGAATCCCGTGGAGACTCCATCTCTGAAAATCTCAGCGTTCAGTTCGTCTCCCAGGGGATTATGGGCCGTGACGTTGAAGCCGCTTTTAGCATCCCGAGGTTTTTTGATCTTGGCGCCGGGACGGATAAGCCAGGGGTAATCCCGCATTTCCCAGTCATGGGTGTCGCCATTCCCACCCAATACCATATCGCCCAGATAGTTACCCTCTTCATCCGTGGATTCGATATCGTCAAAGTGGCCCATATAGACCCTGAAGTCATAACCCGCGAGGCTCACCCACCCCTCTTCTCCATCAGAATTGAAGAGGTCGCATCCCGTCATGACCAGCAAAAACAGCATGATCAATATGGCTAAAGCTCTATTCATCTATCGCTCCCTGGCCTCCAGCGCGGGCTTGCCAAGCGGCTTTGGACCCAGCCTGGCTCGCTGCCTGTAAACCAGTTTTCAAGCCAGCTCAGCGGCAAGTTTTTGTCAACGATTTTCTTTATCTTTAATCCTTTACAATGATATCGACATAAGCTTCTATGCTGCTGGCCAACGATCTCGACGCGGCCAGAGAGGCAGCCCATCAAATCACCGCGGCCTATGTTATTGCAGATTTCTCCAAAGCAGCAGAAGAGCTGATCCTGGGAGAGATGCAGGCCAGTAATCCACCTGGTGTATCCCTGTCACGGTCAGTTGTTGTCCCGTCGGTTTTGCCAGTTGGTCCTTCTCTGCCTGAGTTTGTTTAAAATCCTGGCCCTGATTGGGTTTCTGTGCTGTGTCAGACTGTCGCCTGAAAGTGAATCCCGTCTTGCCAGATCATCAAGTTGATCGCTTCTTTGCCGGATTCTTGAGTTGAATGCATCCTTAGCTTTGGGGTCCCTGATGCCGGTCCTCAGTGAGATCATGCTTTCCCCAATCGCCTTCTCCATCCCGGCTCTGGCATCCAGATACTCTTTAAGGAGTTTTCGTGTCTTCCCTTCATCAAAGTTCTCGTCCGTAAGCGCGTTCATGAAGGCACGTCTGGAATCCTGGGATTTTTGCAGTTTGGCTCGGTTTCGCTCCCGTGATTCCAGGAATTGGCGTCGAAGCTCCAGGGTGTGCTTATTCCCCATACCGTCCCGCCAGGGAACGAAAGTAGTCTCGTTTTGTTCGGGAGGTCTGTCTTCGGTCAACCATTGCACAATCAAAATGCCGATTATGCCGGCATTCATTGCCATGGACAGCACCAGTGCTATCAGAATCCATCGGCAGTGGCGAAGGTGTTCAAATCGATCAGTTGGTCGATCGTGCCGCCGGTATTGTAGGCCAGGCTGGCCGTAATCGTCTCCGCGGCGTCCCTTTCAATGGTCGGAGTTTGGTCTGGTTCCGTGCTGTTTTCACCGCAAGAACTGAGGCTCAGCAACATC
>JAGOIY010000046.1 GCA_017995405.1 Candidatus Cloacimonadota bacterium | reverse complement strand
AATAACCCATCCTTGCCGCCTTCTTCCCGCATCCTATTACGGACTCATTACGGACTTAGTCCGTAATGAGTCCGTAATGACACCGTAATGCTAATAAGGAGCACACATCAACGCTTTTACTCCTTTCAGACCGGAGAACTACGCTGACGCCTCTGTCCACAGACAAAAAGCTCAACAACTGCCAGGCCCGCAATAGTTCTTGACAAGCATCCGCAGTTACCAATTCTGAGCCCCGAGGTGAATATGAAGCTAAAACTGATGTTTATTTTCCTTGCGGCATCCCTGGTCCTGGGCTCCCTGACCGCTCAGTGCAACGGTGAACTTACCAGCGTGGGTGACAAATACATCCTGCAGGTGTGGGGCTCTCATTACGAGCGGGGCTACGCTCAGGGCTATCTGCTGGCCCCCAGGATCATGCAGGTGTTCAGCAGTTATTTCTTTCCCTACGTGGCCGCCAACAGCGTGGGCCGTTACAACAATATGCTGGATTATTACGTCACTTACTACGAGACCGGGGCGGGCTTTCAGTCTGAAGCGGAAGGACTGGTGGCAGGTATGATTGCCAGCGGACAAAGCTTGTATCATGGGCCCCTGCAGCGAGACCTGAACGTGGGAGACATGCTGCTGGTAAACGCCATTGTGGATATCCCTTACGCCACCAATCTGCGGGATGTGGACCTGGCCTGTTCCTCGCTGTCCAGCTATGCGGAGGCCACTTTGGACGATCCGACTCTGCAGGGCAGCCTGGTGATCACTCGTCTGCTGGACTGGACGCGTAACAGCAACCTGATCAACAATCCCCTGCTGGTGGTCCATCATCCCTCCGAGCCTGAAGAAGTGAAGTGGATGAGCTTCACCTATCCCGGATTGATTGGGGCTCTTTCTGCCGTAAATCAATATGGGCACGCGGCTTTTTTGAATATGGGCAACATTCATGCCTCGTCCGAAACCTATGCTTTGGATGCGGTGCTGCTATCCGTGCGTAAGGGCATCGAGATCATGAACTTCAATCAAGATCAACTCTACAACGCCGATGACCCCTGGGCTGCCATCAGCGGTGACCAGCATATCTCCGGCACGATCATCCACAACGTCTGGGAAAGCTCTGGAGAAGTCATGGCCCAGGTGATCGAGACCAACAACAGCGGTACGGCGAGGCGTTTTTATCACGAAAACGGCAACCTGAACGGCCGCAACCTTGCCGCCACCAATCACTTCCGCTCTCTCTATCCAGCCGTACCCTGCTATCGCTATGACAATATCCAGGATGCCCTGGCCACCGATGCCTCTATGAGTGTGGACCGCCAGTGGAGCCTTTTGGGAACCGCGGCCGGTGTGAGTACCAATCTGATGGCGATCCAATATATCCCCAGCAGTGGAGTGGTAAAATGGTCTGTGGCCACCTCCACCGGACCTGCCTATTCCGCTCCTCCCTATGAATTTGACGCCGATGACCTGTTTGCCTATGAAGTGGCCACCGACGATCCTACCGTCCCAAACCTGGCTTTCCAACTGAGCGTGTATCCCAATCCCTGCCCTTGCGAAGCTGAGCTTAAATTCTCCAGCAGCAACACTCTCAACAGGATGGGAATATACAACCTGAGAGGGCAGTTACTGGATAGCCGACCGCTATCATCAGCAAAGGGCATCATCTCAGTGGCCGGTCTGAAAGCCGGGATCTATTTCATTAGAGCGGAGGATACGAAAGGTAAAGCGGTGGTGAAGAAGCTGCTGGTGTTTTAGGTGAGAGACTGCGCCAGGTGAGTTCATCCACGGCCAGGCGCAATGGTCTTTAGGGTTGTTGTGATGTGTTTCTTAAGGTATTGTAGCATAATATTATGCCCAGTATGCAGCACTGCGCGGTAACCGTTTAAAGTATACAGGGCCTATTATGCCAGGATACCTTGGCGATCACGCAAAAAAGCGGCTCGAAAGCCGCTTTGATAATTGGTGGAGCTAAGGGGGCTCGAACCCCTGACCTGTTGATTGCGAACCAACCGCTCTCCCAGCTGAGCTATAGCCCCACTATCTGAGAGATAATAATATACGCTTGTGCAAGCGGAAACAACCGCTGTGCAGGTGTTTACCCCAAATCTGAAAGCAGTTCTTTTGTCAAGGAGAGTTTTACGCTCACCTCATCGAGACGTTTGCGTTCGGCCTCCACCACTTCCGCTTTGGCGTTGTTGACAAAGTTGGGATTGTTGAGCTTAGCCTGCACTCCAGCCTGTTCTTTGGAAATTTTTTCCAGCTGTTTGGCGAGGCGCGCGCGTTCGGCATCGAGGTCCACCAGTCCTGCCAGCGGGAGGAAGATTTCGATGTTTCTCACCACGGCTGCTAGGGAGGCGGGAGGTTTTTGGATGGCTGTGCCCACGGTGGCGGATTCCACTTTGGCCAGCTTGCGCAGGTAGGCCGTGTAGTCTGTAAACAGCTTTGCCTGAGGCTCTTCCGCCACGCGAACGTGAATGCCGATGCTTTGCGAGGGAGCCAGGTTGACTTGTTTGCGCAGATTGCGAATGGCGGAGATGCTTTCCTGCATAAAGGCCATCTCATCGGCAATGGCGGGATCAATGAGCTGGGGATTGGAAACCGGGAAAGCCGCTGTGATCAAAGCCGGTTCCGGCATCGGGAAGATGCTCTTGACGCCTTGCCAGATCTCTTCGGTGATAAATGGCATGACGGGATGCAGGAGCCTCATGCCGGTCTGCATCACATCGAGGAGGATATAGCGGGCCGTGGATCCTGACTTGGGGTCATTATCGGCATTATACCCAGACGGGGACGTCTGCGGTTCCATGAGCCGGTCTTTGCTGAGCTCGATATACCAGCTGCAGAATTCATCCCAGAGGAACTGGAAGATGGTCTGGGCGGCATCGTTGAAGCGCAGATTTTCATAGTGATCGGCGGACTGAGCGATCACCTGCTGGAGCCTGGAATAGATCCAGCGGTCGGCCAGTTCGAGTTTGAGCTCAGCTCTGGACGGAAGCTGCTGTCCCTCCTCCATGTTCATCATGATAAATCTGTAGGCGTTCCAGATCTTGTTGGCAAAGTTGCGTCCCGTCTCGAGGATGTTGTCGCTGTAGATGACGTCCGCGCCTTTGGGAGTATTGAAGACCATGGAAAAGCGCAGGGCATCGGCCCCCACCTTGTCGATAATATCGATGGGATCGGGTGAGTTGCCCAGGGATTTGCTCATCTTGCGTCCCAGTTCGTCTCTCACCGTGCCGTGCAGAAGGACGGTGTCGAAGGGAATTTTGTCCTTGAAATGCAGGGTACTCATGATCATGCGGGCCACCCAGAGGTAGATGATCTCCGGGGCCGTGATCAGAACGCTGGTGGGCAAAAAGCGCTGTTGATCTGCCGTGTCATCTGGCCAGCCCATCGTGGAAAAGGGCCACAACCAGCTGCTGAACCAGGTGTCCAGCACATCCTCATCCTGACGGAAGCTGTCGGAAGCGCAGTTGGGACACTTGGCAGGCAGTTCTCTGGCCACCACCATATGGTTGCAGTGGTTGCAGTAAAAAGCGGGGATGCGATGGCCCCACCAGATCTGACGGCTGATGCACCAATCCCGGATGTTGTTCATCCAGTGCATATAGACCTTGGTCCAGCGCTCTGGCTGGAAGCGCACTTCACCGCTGTTGACCACTGCGATGGCGCGCTCGGCGAGGGGTTTCATCTTCACAAACCACTGGTCGGAAAGATAGGGCTCGATCACGGTGTCGCAACGGTAGCAGTGGCCCACGGCGTGGTCGTGGTTCTCTGTCTTTTCAAGCAGGCCCTGCTCACTGAGCATAGCGAGCACTTTGGCGCGGCAGGCATAGCGTTCCATGCCTTCAAAATCGGCACCCGCGGCACTGTTCATGATGCCATGTTCGTCCATCACCAGGAGCTGTTCCAGGTTGTGACGGCGGCCGATCTCAAAGTCGTTGGGATCATGGGCGGGAGTCACTTTCACGCAGCCGGTCCCAAACTCGAGGTCCACATATTCATCCGCCACCACGGGGATTTTTCTGCCCGTGAGGGGCAGGTCCAGAGTCTTGCCGATCAGGTGTTTATAGCGCTCGTCCTTGGGATTGACGGCCACAGCCGTGTCTCCCAGCATGGTTTCCGGACGGGTGGTGGCCACGGTCACATGCCCACCTCCCTCCGTAAAGGGATAGCGGATATGCCAGAGCTGTCCCGCTTCGTCGGCATGCTCCACTTCGTCGTTGGCCAGAGCGGTCACGCAGCGCGGACACCAATTGATGATGTATTTGCCTTTGTAGATGAGGCCTTGCTCATAGAGGGTGACAAACACCTCTTTGACGGCGCGGGACAGCATGTCGTCCATCGTGAAACGGAGGCGGTCCCAATCGCAGGAAGCTCCTAAAAGCTTGAGCTGATCGAGGATGATGTTGCCTTTTTCATGCTTCCATTCCCAGATCTTTTCCACCAGCTTTTCCCGGCCCAGGTCATGACGGGTGAGGCCATCTTTGGCGATGTTTTTTTCCACCATGTTCTGGGTGGCGATACCGGCATGGTCCACTCCCGGAAGCCACAAGGTGGGGCGTCCCATCATGCGCTGATAGCGGACTGCCACATCCTGAAGGGTGTTGTTGAGCACGTGGCCGATATGCAAAATGCCGGTCACGTTGGGAGGGGGGATCAGAATGGTAAAGGGGGGCTTGTCGGTGGATTGGGCAGGCTTGAAATAGCCTTTCTCTTCCCACCAGCGATACCACTTCTGTTCTATCTGTCTGGCTTCGTATGCTTTGTTGATCTCCATGCTGCTTCCTTGCGGCCGCTTGGGCCTATAGTTAAAATCCTTTGTGAAAGTGCCATTTTCTGAAGGGGCCGTGGGTGTCAAGCAAAAGCGGGTTTTGGCGCAGACATGACCACTCTCTTGAACCAGCAAAGATTTACCTTGACAGGCCATGTCAGTGGACAAATATGACCATCGTATAGAGTGAATAATCTATTAATCCAGCTCAGGCAATTATCATCGTCCATAAGTTCAGAAGAACAGGGAGGTTAAGATGAAAAGAGTTGCTCAGTTTTCTTTGCTCGCTTTGTTTATTTGTGTTTCGGTCCTATGGGGGCAGAGCGCGGTCCTGGTCACGGATCCAGCGACGGCGGTTGACTTTGGAGTAGTGGTCCTGGAACACCATTTTGACCGCAATATCTCTCTGATGGCCACAGGCTTAGCCGGCACCCAACTCACGATCGACAACATCCAGGAGTTTGGAGATGTCACCGGTTCGTTTGAAGTGATCTCGGCTCCCACCTTGCCTTTCACGATGATGGCCGGCACCACAGAGACCATCACCGTCCGATACTCACCTCAGACAGTAGATGGCCATGGCGGGACTCTTGTGATCTCTCCCGTGAGCAGTTCACCGAAAAACCTCAATCTTCAGGGCACCGGGAGGTCTCTGAGCTTGATGTCCACTCCGGCCAGTTATGATTTTGGCTGCGCGAGCACCACCGGTTCGGCAAACTTCTGGATCGGTATGGACCCCAGGTATACAATGACCTCGGTGGTAAATGTCCAGACCGTGACTATCACTGGCGATCCGGGCTTTTCTATCGGCGGATACTGGAATTCCAGCTGGGAACCGGTCACACTGCCACAAAGCGTGATGGTCGGAACAGATTCCCTGAATATTCTGGTCAATTTCGATAGTGGCACCACCAGCTATTTAACCGCGTTCTTACATGTTACAGACGAGTATGGCGATGAAATCGAGGTACCGCTGACCGCTTTCCGGGGCCTGGTACCTGCTCCCCTGAACTATGACTTTGGGAATGTGACGGTGGGAGAAACCGGAACTCACAGTATTGTACTTACAGCGCAGGGACCGGCAGGTGATTCTTTGCATATCACCACCCTGCATTTCACCCCGGACGACGATTTTGGCTTCACCAGCCCCTACGAAGGAGCAATGCATCTTTTAAGCGGTGAGACCATGACTCTGGATGTGGGCTTCTTTCCCGTGGCGGAAGGACCAGACTCTGGTATTCTGGAATGTGAATACACCCGCAACGGCGAATCTACTCTCTTAACGATGGAAGCTCCCTTGTATGGAACAGGTGTGGCAGTCGCGGCACCCGTCCTGAGCGTCAATCCTGATGAATATGACTTTGGTACTGACATCACTCCAGGAGAGACTGGCTCTGTCAGCTTCAACGTGACCCGCAATCCTGACTACGCCGGTGTAACCTCGTCCGTTATGGAAGCCAGCCTGACAGGCGATGCCAGCTTTTCGCTGGCGAGCAGTATTCTGGACGCCACAGGAGGCACCATTTCCCTGCCCTATGCTTTGGATGGGAGCAATATGGCGGTCTTCACGGTGGATTTTGAACCCTGGAACACGGATCCTCAGCACGCTGTGCTCAAGTTTGTGGACAACCACGGAGATTCTCTGTCGGTGGAAATCAGTGCCTATTCCGGCTTGATATCAGTGGGGCCTCTGATCGAAGTGAACCCTATGAACGTGTGGATGACCATGAGCCCCAGCTCCGTCCAGAGCGGGGTGCTCAGCATCTCCAACGTGGGAACTGACCCTCTCACCTACAGCATCCCTGCTGCTTTGCTACCTCCCGATGTGACGGCCTGGCCAAACTCCGGCACCATCGCGGCAGGGGATAGCTCCTATGTGCAATATACGGTGAACAGCAGTTCCATGGCGCTGGGGACACAGACCCGCACGATCACGATCGAGAGTAACGATTTCGGCCATTCACCCACCACGGTGATCCTCAGTATCACGGTAACGGAGCCTCCCAATCCCGTTGACTTTGTGGGTATACCTTTGAACGGACACGCCGCATTGGAAGTGCAGTTTACCGATACATCACCTATCGAGGCCGCGGGTTGGCGCTGGGATTTTGAAAACGACGGGATCATCGACAGCTATACCCAAAACCCTCTCCACACCTACACCATGCCCGGCGTCTATGCTGTGAGGTTGGTGACCATCAGTTCCAGCGGTGTCTATAGCGAAAGGATCAAATCCGGCTATGTGACCGTCACCAACGCGGCGCCCATCATTCTGCCGGGGGCCTTTACGGAACAGGAGTTTATGGAAGACCAGATCGGCGGGCCCTATGGGCTCAGCTATGTGTTTAGCGACCCGGATGGCGATCCTCTGACCTATGCTGTCAATGGCAGCGACAACATCTGGGGCAGCGTGAACCCCATGGCTATGCTGAGCCTGCAGGCAACCCCCAACTGGTCTGGCACCGAGATCATCAGCGTCGTCGCTCAGGACCCCTTTAAGGGAGCCGTAACGCATACATTCAGTGTGACAGTACTGCCAGTCAATGATCCCCCTGCCCTCACGGTGCCTGAGCATCTGTACTTTATCCGTAACTCTGAGTTTGAAGTGGACTTTTCCCAGTATATTACCGACGCGGACAATGCCATGACCCAGCTCAGCATCTCGCTGGAAAGAATTGGAGGCTGGATACCTCTGATCTTCTTCGAGTACAGCCCTGTAAACGCTGCCAATATTCCTGGCCAGTTCAGCGTCATCTTTACTTCACAGCAGCAAACCGAAGTTACCAACGGCTTCCGGATCACCGTGAACGACAACGCCGGCAGAGCTGTGGCCAGTGCGGACTTCCAGATGCACCTGCTGGAGCACTTTAACGCTTCTGTTTCCACCGCTGAGCTGTATCAATACACGGGCCAGACAGTGCAGTTCAGAGACGTCACGCTCGGGAATCCCAATTACTGGCACTGGGATTTTGAGGATGACGGCATCATCGACAGCAATGATCCCCATCCCACCCATGTTTATAACAGCGCGGGAGTGTACAACGTTCGCCTCACCCTTGGTCACAGCGGTGCCCAGGAAGAAGATTTCATCTTTTTGCCCGGCTATATCACCATGTATGGCACCTCCGTCACAGATGACGATATTCCCCCCACCTGGACCCTGCAGGGCTCTCCCTATAACCTCTTTGGCGACATCGTGATCGGAGCGATGGATGAGATCGATATCGAGCCGAATGTGGAAGTGAATCTCTTTGGCAATGACCCGCTGCTGGTAAACGGGGTGCTGAATGCCAACCAGGCCAGGTTCAAACCCCAAAACCAGAATGGCCGCTGGGGTGGCCTGAAGTTCCAGGGCTCCAATCAACGCGAACCCAGCGAGCTCATCGGCTGCGAGATCGTGGACGCCCTCCTGCCCATAGACATAGAAGACGCCAGCCCCTTGATTTCAGGAGTCACCATCACGGTGAGCGACACCACTCAGTATGAGGATTCGCGGGGTATCCGCATTCAGGGGGATTCAAGCCCCAGCCTTATCGATGTGGAGCTGATCAACTACCGGCAGGGTGTATCGATCCAAAACGATGGCAACCCAGATCGCGACACTCCCACCCTCACCAACATCAGAGTGAGAAACTCCAGCCAGACCAGCCGGGATGACCTGGACCCCGGCACGGGGATATTCATCTCAGGCGCGGCTGTCCTCAACACCGTGCTGGTGGATAACTTCGGTTCCGCGATCGTTATCGACGGCACCGAAAACAACACCACTCCCACCCTTACCAATATCAGGGTGCGAAACTCCAGCCAGACCAGCCGGGGCGACCGCTATGGCATCCAGATCATGGGAGGGGCGGTCCCCAGCCTGGAAGATATCGATATAGAAGATGTTAGCTATGGCATCCAGGTAGTGGGCGGAGGAGACGTCCAGCGAGACACTCCCACCCTCACCAACATCAGAGTGAGAAACTCCAGCCAGACCAGCCGTTCTGACACCTGGGGCATCAGCATTCAGGACCTTAGCAGCATCGAGCTGGAGGATGCCCAGTTTGACGGCTTTGATACAGGTATCAGGATCAATGCTCAGACCCGGGTGGAATCCACCCCCACTCTCACCAACATCAGAGTGCGCAATTCCAGCCAGACCAGTCGCCAGGAAAATATCGGCATCGACATCTCCGGCAGCGTGACGGCTCAGATGGACGACGTGATCGTGGAAGATTACCCCTTTGGCATCATATACAGTGGCAGTCTTTCCAGCCGCGATGTCAGCACCCCCACGCTCACCAACATCAGAGTGCGCAACTCCAGCCAGACCAGCCGCAACCTGGCCATTGGCGTACAACTAAGCGATTTGGCCAGGGTACACTGCAGTGATTTTATCATCGAAGACTACCAGATCGGCCTTGAGATTAGCAACGACACATCACTGCGGGATGTCAGCACTCCCACGCTCACCAATATCAGAGTGCGCAACAGCTCCCAGACCAGCCGTTATGAAAATGCCGGCATCTTCCTCGGAGCCGGAGTGGGAGGTACTCTCACAGGGGCTGAGGTGGAAGAGGCCATAATCGGCATCTTCATTGCCGACGGCAATACTACCAAAGTGGAACCCGCCAGGATATTCAACTGCGAGTCCGGGATCAAAGCTGCCAGTTCCTTGCTGCCCAAGTCTCTCCAGCGCCATCTGATCGTGCTGGAGCCTGCCTTTCTGAATGAGCATTTTGACTGGCAGTTCAAGGCCTTCGATCTGGAAATGCCCGGCCCCTGGCTGATTGAAAACAATACCATCAATGGCCTCACCACCTATGTGAAAGCTGAAGATGCCGGCATCCTGTTCATCAACAACATCGCCTGGACCACTTCTCCTTCTATGCAGCCCTTCCAACTGCAAAACTCTGTGTTGAATGCCTCTTATAACGATATGTTTGTCTCGCCTCCCTATCCGGGAATTGGCAATCTCGCGCTCTACCCTGAGTATGTCAACCCGGCCGAACGGGAATTTGGCATTACCTACGACAGCCCCTGCATCGATACAGGTTCTCCGCTGTCCCCAAAGGATGAGGATGGCAGCAGGGCCGACATGGGTGCCTTCCCCTATCTGCACAGAGCTTCCATGGTGGTCAGCCAGCGGTTTGTCCAGCCCAATACTCAGGTGTTCTTCACCAATACCTCGCTTGGTCACAGTCATCAGAACAGCTTCTGCGAATGGGACCTGAACAAGGACGGCCAGGCTGAAGCTACCTCCAGAGACTGGGCTCACACCTTCACTGAGCCCGGAGTCTATAACCTCCGGTTGAGGATGCACTCTGGCAACTTGGAAGATATTCGTGATTATAACGCTGTGGTGGTAGTCCAGAGCGCGCTGCTGCAGGGTCCTCCCCAGGTGACGATCGGCAGACTGGCTAACGACATCGTTCTGGATTGGGAGCCCGTTACCCTCACCCAGCAAGGGGATCCCGTCGTTGTAGAATACTACCTGATCTACAGCTGTGAGGAGCCCGACGGGTATTTTGATTTCGTGGGCAATACCCAAAACTTTGAGACCATCTATACCCACCTGGGTGGAGCTGAAGCGGATAAGCGCTTTTACTTCGTGCTGGGCTTCACGGGGACCATGAGAGAGCTGCAGCAGTATATCGAACTGCATCGCCGCCTCCGTCCCAGCTCCATGCAGACTCCTCTGATGAGGAACAAGCCATAGTCAAAGCTAAGGTTGGGACCCGGCGTCCCAAAAGCAGGGGTGGAATTTCCACAGCTCTGGTCCCTGCCAGTTTGCTGGGAGGGGTCAGGGCAAGGAGTTCCTTGCCTCAGCAGCGGGATTTCTATGCCGCCATCCTCTTTCTGGACGTGTCAGGTTTCACCCGCATCACCGAAGCAGCCAGTGCCAGAGGCCATTATGGCGTGGAACTGGTCACCAAGGTCTTGAACCGTTATTTCGGCAGGGTCCACAAGCTGATCACTCCTCTGGGCGGAGAGATCGTCAAGTTTGGCGGGGATGCCTGTCTGATCGTCATTCCCATCCAGCCCGGGGCTTGTTCTGAAGAGCATAAGCCAGACATCCCGGCCCTGATAGCGGCCATCCTTGAGGAAGTTTCCAGGCTGGACAGACGTTTCAGAAAGGAGTATGGCTTCCCCTTCAGCATCCACGGTGCCTGGGGCAAGGGGATCGTGAGTCTGAGCGTTGTGGGTGATTCCAGCAGGCATCTGGACTACTACGTCAGCTCTCCCGACCTCAAAGCAGTCTATGATTTGGCGGAAACCAGCCAGGCGGGTCAGATCCAGGGACCAGCCACCCACGCCCAGCCGCCTCCTGAGCTTCCAGACCTTCCTGCCAAAGGATCCAGGGCGGCCAGATTGTTTCTGCCCTCAGACATCATCCGCAAGCTGGAACTAGAGCCCCGTCCGGCAGAGCTCCGCAACGCCACGGTGCTGTTTATCAAGCTTTCTCCCTCCAGCTCAGATGATATTACTCTGGACCAATATCAGGCCGCCTTTCATCGTATCCAGTCTCTGATTACCAACCATCTGGGCCTGATCAACAAGATCGACTTCAATGAGAAAGGCTATCTCATCCTGGCCCTCTTTGGTGTCCCCTTTGTATATGGCAACGACACACTGCGGGCTTTCAGCTCTGCTTACAGGATATCACTCCTGCGGCTCGATGGTATCAGCATCCAGATCGGTATCACCTACAGCAATATCTATTGCGGGATCATCGGAGCTCCGGCTAGGCATGAATATGGGATCATCGGCAACGCCGTCAACATCGCGGCCCGTCTGATGAGCTTTGCCCAGCCCGGAGAGGTCTGCCTTTCCCAGGAACTGATCCCCCATCTGGAAGGTCAGTTTGAGACTACCTGGCTGGCCAGGGCTTCCGTGAAAGGCATCGCGGAACCCTTGGATATCTACCGGCTCTTGAGAATGTTGCCAGCCCGCTGGGGCAGTCTGGAAGAGCAATATCGCGCTGATCCCCTTTTTCTGGACCCCTTGAAGCTGCAGACTCTGCAGCAAGGTCTGGCGTCACAGGGTGAATTTCTCTGTCTGATCAGAGGTGAATCCGGCACCGGAAAGAGCCAGCTCATCTTCAAACTCTGCGAGCCCTGGCTGAATAGCGAGCCTCCCTTCCAACTCATTCCTGCTGAACCTCATATGCGGGACCTGCGTCTGGAAATCTTCTTCTGGAGCGCCCGCAAGGAACTGGGCATCACCAATTTCCGGGAAGAATTGGGCCATATTCTGCAATGGTACGGGTCTCAGACTGCCGGCCCCGAACCCGGCCTCACTGAGGACCTACCCGATGTGCATATCCTCAGCGACCTGCTGTTTGGAGCTCCGAGCAGCTCCAGCCGCCAACAAATCGCCCTGGACCTGATCCTGGACATCCTCATCCGCATGTATCCTCAGGGCAGGATGCTGGTGCTGGAAAACTTCCACAATTTCGATGCCCAGAGCCGTGATCTGCTCCTGCGCCTGATCCGCCACAAGCTCTATCAGGGCGATAAAATCATTGTAAGCAGCGAGGCCACTCTCCCCGATGAGCTTTGCCAGGGCTTCAGCTTTGCCGGGGTCTGTCTGGAGAATTGGGACGAGGAGCTCAGCGGCCGTTTTATCAGACACCGGGTGCCAAACATCACCACCCGGGCCATTCAACTGCTGCATCAGATCTCAGAAGGAAATCCCCGGTTTCTGAGAGGTCTCACCGGCCATATCCAGACGCATTGGTCTGCCTCCCAGGACCTGATTACTCATCAGATCATTGAGTCGATGCGGGCCCGGGGTTTGCTGCCTAACGATCTGGAAAACCTCTTCAGGGCAGAGTATGAGGCCCTGAACACTTCCGAGCAGGTCTTTACGCGTCTGGCCAGCATCTATGGCAGACCGTTCCGGCTGAGTGATTTCATGCAGATTTTCCCAACCCACAGCTTCTCCAGCCTGGCTGGCAGCGCGGACAGGCTACTCCAGCTTGGAATCCTGAGGCATGAAGCCGGCTCCGATGCCCAGGTGCTCTGGTTTGTAAACCCGCTTCTCCCGGAGACGGTCTATCGCAGCATCCTGCAGAGTGAAAAGCTGGCCTTCCACCGCTCCATCGCCACCTACTATTCCAGCCTGCAAAGCCAGGATGAACTGGTCTGGGACCTGATCGCCCATCACTGGCTGAGGGCTGAAGACAGGCCCAAGATAGCCTGGTGGTGCAAGAAGCTGGCAGACCATTACTATATCTCCGGAGCTTTTGAACTGAGCCTGCGGATGTGGCAGCAGCTCGTCCTTTGGCCCCTGAATGAAGACGCCCACACCCAGGCCCAGCTGAAATGCGCCGAACTCTATCTCATACTGGCAGATAACGATAAAGCCGGGCAAATCCTGGAAAGCTATCAGCACCTGGCCCACCAACCCGCAAAACACTGCGAAAGCTGGATATATCTGAGCGCCAGGCTGATGATCAATCGCTCCCAATACTCTGAACTGGATGATTTCCTGGCCCAGCACGCCGACCGCATCCAGGACCCCGTCATCAAAGACAAGCTCGACACCTCCCACTGCGAAGCTATCCTGCAAAGCATGGACCCCGCGCGCATCGAAGCCAAAGCCCTACCGCTCTGGAACAGGCTCAAAGAGCAGGAGCGTCATCTGTCCCTGAATTCCTTGGCCGGCATCATAGGCAGTTATTACATCAACCGGGGAAACTATCAGACCGCTGCCTCCTATTACAAAGAGAAGATCAAGCTGGCCAAACGCCTCAAAGACCCCGTCTCGATGCGGATCGGCTTATCCGGACTGGGCATTGCCTTATCCCGGATGGGGCAGAAAACCAAGGCCCTGGAACATTATCAGCAGGCTCTCGCCCTGGCTTCCAAAAGCGGCGATCGCAACGGCTTTAGCAAAGCCCTGCTGGACCTGGGAGTCTATCACCGCAACGAGGGAGACTATCCCAAAGCCCTGCAATACTACCAGCAGAGCCTCAGCCTGGCAGAATACATCGGCAACAAGCTCCAAATCTCGATCGTGATCTACGACCTCGGCGAGCTTCACTACTATCAGCAAAACTGGGACGAAGCCGAAAGCTATATCAGCAAATCCCTGGAACTGGCAAAACAACTGGGAGACCAGGTAGGCATGAGCTTCTGCTACGACGCTCTGGGAGACATCAACTTCCAGCGCAAAAAATTCCCTGAAGCCCTGGCCATCTACCGGGCCAACCTATTGGTGCAGCACCGCCTCAACGACATGGAAGGCAAGGCCCACACCCT
>JAGOIY010000178.1 GCA_017995405.1 Candidatus Cloacimonadota bacterium | reverse complement strand
GGAATCAGCTTCAGCATGAGCGCTCCCAGTGGATGGCTGGCCTGGTAAACCGTCCCATCAGACCATTCATGCCCTCCGGCAATGTAAACAGGGGTCCCGACTGCCCCAAACAGCCTCGCGGCTTCCGTGCTCAAGCGATCTGTGATCTGCCTCGATTTCATTGTTGCTCCCTAATCCTGATGGGTACAGCTTCTCTGGCCAGGCTGGTAAGTCAAGGGATACTTTGCCTTGTTTATAAAACTTGACTGACGCGGCCATCAGAAATCATGGGGGAAAAACGTGAATTAGGAGTCAAAATGCAAGTGGGAGCTTTTTCTATCAGTCTGAGCGTGAAGGATATCCATGCCTCACAAAATTTCTATCGTAAACTGGGCTTTGAGGTTCTGGGCGGTGATATTGATCAGAACTGGCTGATCCTGAAGAACGGCGAGTGTGTGATCGGCTTGTTTGAGGGCATGTTTGAGGGTAACATCCTCACCTTCAATCCCGGCTGGGACCAAAATGCCCAACCCCTTGAGAGCTTTACCGATATCAGGTGTCTGCGCGAAGATCTTGAGCGTCTGGAAATGAACCCCGGTCCCCTCGATCCAAACACCGTGCAAGGACCTGCCAGCTTCACACTCAGCGATCCAGACGGCAATCTCATTCTCTTTGATCAGCATCGCTAAACGGGAGGAGTCCGTGGCGGCCAGAACTCAGGAGGCGAAGCTATCCCAATTTCTCGCAATGCAAACCATAAACTCGAGTATCACAGTCATTTATGTGACGCACAACCTGCCCTTCTAGGTACCGATCTGAAACACTTCCTCCACATTCTTATCAAACACTCTGGCGATCCTGATCGCCAGCAACAGGGACGGAAGGTATTTTCCCGCCTCGAGGGCTATAATGGTTTGACGCGTCACCCCCACTTTCTGAGCGAGCTGTTCCTGGGTCATTTCTCCCAGATCAAAGCGGCATTTCCTGATCGTATTGGTGATTCCGGCATTATGATCCAACATGCCAGGCCCCAGTTTTGTAGAGGATTAGTATGGCCCCGCTCCAAAAAATGTACAGAGACAGCCAGCTGTAATAGGCCAGGTTAATCACCTGGTCAAGAGGCACAAAACCGCTGCCCCGGTGCATCAGATAGAGCAGTATGGCAAAGATCATCACCACCGCTCCAAAACCATGCGCGCCCACAATGGCTGCCTGGGAACGAATCGTGAGGTCCATCTCATCCAAGGCTTTGAGCCTGGCGCCGGTAAAATGACGAACTATCCAGAGCATGAAGATGAAGCACACCAGTAGCAGCAGGGTGAGCTCAACCTCTCCGGTCTTGCCGCTCCTCGGGATTAGCAATCTGATCGCGATGAATGCCAGGCTGCCTGCCAGAGTGAGCCCTGATTCCTTTTGTTGGATCACCATCGTCTTTCTCCTTTACTATGACCGTCTGAATGTTATCTTCAGAGTGGTCTGTGCAGATTTGAGACAATGGAATGTGGAGCTTACATAATGTCAAGTATTTTTTACAATATCGGGCTTGAGTTGAATACGCGTGATTGCAGTCATCTCTGGAAAGCTATACCGCGGAAATGGTTGAGATGTCAGCACCATAACGCCTTTTGCCATATTCTTGGCTTGTGAGACGTGGTTAATCATTTCTGACCGGCACGAGGACGGGCTGGTCGATATTCATGATCTTGTTACGGTAGTCAATGTATTCCTGGACGAGGTCTCTGATCAATTCCTTCACCGTTGTGATATGCTTCACCAGATAGGCATTGGCACCCGCGAAGGCAAAACCATCCGCCATAACACCGTTTCTGGCATTGTTGAGCGCTAGGGCAATACAATAGGGGGCCACATGATAATCACAGGTTTTAAGGCATTTCCAGGGGCAGATAATAGGCATTTTGACGCCGGCGGAGACGTCTCTGAGGAATTTATTGTTGATAGCGCGGCCGGGTAAGCCCACCGGGCTTTTGATGATCACGATCTCTTCTTCCCGGCAATCCACAAAGAGCTGTTTGAAAGCTGGATCGGCATCGCACTCCTGGGTGGCCACAAATCTGGTGCCCATTTGCACGCCGTCCGCTCCGAGCTCCATGATCCGGTAGATCTGCTCTCCGGTAAAAATGCCACCCGCCGCTATCACTGGAATGGACTTGGAGTATTTGTTTTCGATCTCCCGAACGGCCTCTTTGACTTGGGGGAAGACCTTTTCGAGGCTGTAGTCCTCGTCAAAGATCTGCTCTTCTTTAAACCCCAGATGGCCACCGGCTTTGGGTCCTTCCAGGACGACTATGTCCGGAATGCGGTTAAAATGTTCCGCCCAGTGGCTGAGAATGATTTTGGCTGCTCTGCCGGAACTCACGATGACGCCGATCTTGGTCTTGGTATTTTGCAGATACTCAAGGGTCATGGTGCTGGGAACCTTGAGTGGGAGTCCCGCGCCCAAAAATACGATATCGGCTTCTTCTTCAAAAGCAGCGTTGATCATCTCGTCAAAATCGGAGATAGCCAGCATGATGTTTACTCCGATGATCCCCTTGGTTTTTTGGCGTGCCGCGCGGATTTCCTGTTTGAGGGCAGCGGCGTTGGCATCCTTGTAGGATTTTCCAGGCTGGGGATGCAGAATCCCCAAACCCACTGATGATATTATCCCTATCCCGCCTTCGTTTGCGACCGCCGCGGCCAGGCGACTGAGGGATATTCCCACCCCCATGCCGCCCTGGATGATAGGAAGTTTGGCGATCAGGTCGCCGATCTTCAGTTGGGGCATTTTTATAAGCATCTTGTACCTCGATTCCAGGGACCGCGTCCTCACTGATGAGGGCTGCGGATTCCTGGTAATTCGCTGCAGAAATCACGAAATAATCGGGTTTGCTCGCCTGGCAACGCGTTAAAGCTTCAGATGGCAAAGTAAAGAAGACTATTCAGAAAAATCTGGTAACGTCTGAAGACAAGCAAAATCACCCGTGCGTTTGCGTCAAATCTTTTTTACCCAATCGATAATGAGCCTGGGCAGCGTGAAGTTATGCTTGC
>JAGOIY010000001.1:34688-59114 GCA_017995405.1 Candidatus Cloacimonadota bacterium | reverse complement strand
CTGAAAGGCGACGCGTTTTTCATCGATGCCCGGGCAACCAAGATAACCCTGACAGGAGAGGGCAAGGCTTTTATCTGTGTGACAGCGCAAGGAAATTGAGAATTGACAATTGACAATTGACAATTGACAATTGACAATTGAGAATTGAGACTTGAGAATTGACAAATGGGGCTTATGGATAATTGAGAGTGTAGTGGTGGATGCCGAACTGGGAAGGCTCTCACCAGCACGCAGTGCTCTCACCCTACGCAGTATCTCACCTACGCAGTATCTCACCTACCGCAGGTATCTCACAGCGCAGCTCTCACAGCGCAGCTCTCACAGCCTCAGCTCTCAGCTCTCAGCTCTAAAACGTAAACTCCACCCCAAAGGTCAGAATCTCCTGGATCTCATTCTTGCCACGGATACGGCCATCGTTGTTGATATCAGTGTAGTGCTCAGTATAGCGGCCGATCAGGTTGGCGTTATCGGCGATGGCGTAAATCAGCTCACCCACCACATGGGCCTGGCTGGTCCTGAGACGGCGAAAATCGATGTAATCAACATTGGTCTGTGAGTAATACAAGGTGGCCTGTTTCAACTTGGGGATCATTTTGGGGGTGGCCCCCAGCTTGGCCCAGATCGATTTACCGGCTTTCATGTCTTTGCCATACATATCCTGATAGGCAGCCCGAAAATACAGCATCTCCCAAAGTTCGGCCTGCATATAGCCAAACCAGCCCATGGTAGGCTTCACCTGATCCAGGATCTGTTCTTTGGTGATCAGGGAGTAATGCCGCTGACCGGTATCCGGATCGATGACGATCTGCAGTTCGCTGCGCTTGCCCTCGTAGATGCGGTCAAAATAGGAGGGCAGAAAGCCTCTGCCAAAATTGCGCAGCTCCAGCTTGGCTTCAAAGATGAGGAATTTAGCGCCAAAACCTGGAAAGATCAGGCCTGACCCGTGGTCCTGGATTTTGGCAAGCTCGCCGTAGGTGCTCAGTTTAAAGTATTCATGGTCCATCACAGGAAGCTCGTAATCTACGCTATAGATAAACAAGGGTTGCTTGTCTGTATACACCTGAAGCGAATCAGTCACAAAATCGTTGTCAAACTCGTAATCCGGATAGTATCCAAAGATTCCCGGGAAGGTGGCTTCCACGGCAGGATTGGCGGGACCATCGATCACTCCATCACCGTTGATGTCCCAATCAATATCGTCCGAAATCCCGTCGTCATCCGTATCAGCGCTGGATTGGGGATCCGAGGGAAACTTATCATAGACGTCCGGAACGCCGTCGCCATCGTCATCAGTGAAACGGCTCAATTGGTCGCGGTCCCAGCCGATATTGAAGCCCAGCTTAAAGTTTTCAAAATATGGTATCTTCAGATATTGCATGGGCTTGGCGTGCACACGACCTGCCAGGATCTGATTGCGGAAGAGATCGTGGGTGTAAAGTTCAAAGCCCAGACCAAACAGCCTGGTGTTCATGCCCACATAGCTTCCGATGTTCTTGTCATCCGGGTAACGCAGCATATTTGAGTAGTTGTTGAAAATCATGCCATGGCCCAGCGTGTAGTCTGAGATCGCGCCGGTTTTAAAGTAGAGAAGGTCTTTGCGCCTGCCGTAACGGATATAGAAAAGCTTGCCGAGATAGTCTTTCCAGTCGTTCCAGTCTTCCTGGCGGATTTTTCCATCGCTGTCGATCAATAAATCTATATCCAGGCCGACGCCGAGCTTGCCAAACTCGATCTCAGGACGCAGGCGGATCTGGGAATAAGTCACTCCATCGACGGTCACGGCTCCCACCACGCCTCCCGCCCCATAGGTGAGGGAATCGGATTCGATCAATTCTTCCCAAAAGCCTGGCACGTCTCCCGGGACGATTGGTTCATCGGCAAAGCCCTGCTGTCCCAACAACAGGACCGGCAGCAGGACAATCCACAGGATCAGAAACCTTTTCATGGTTTACCTCCTCTTCGCAGGTAAGGATCCTCTAATTCAGACTTGTGGTGCTGTCAAGAGAAATCGCTCAAAGGGGAGGTCCAAGGCGCCTACAATGAGCCGTTAAGTGGAATTGTGCCATCAATTTGGGCTTTTTCTGGTGACGCTGCCATCGGCCAATATCTCCAAGGGCCCCCTGGGGAAATCCTTCTCCGTAAGCTCAGATATCTTCCTGGCAGCCGCATTGTCTGGATCTGGCACAGGTCCACCTTCACCGCGCTGGATCGCTGAAATGATCCGGGCAGATTGAAACACGCCCTGCCGGTCTATCCTGATCTCTAGCATGGGGGCCAGACCATTGGCCCCGCTCAGGTTGAAGCGGGAATAGGTGGCAAAATTGCCCAGGGAATAGGCTATAAACCTGTCTTTATAGAGATCCAGCGCTCTGGGAACGTGAGGTCCGTGGCCCAAAACAAGGTCTGCTCCGGCATCGATGGCATCCCTGGCAAACTTGTGGGGATTTCCACGGTTTTCACCCAAAAAATACTCGTTCTTGCGGGTGACGTGCTGATGCTTTTTGCCCTCGGCCCCGCCGTGGAAGGAAACGATCACGAGGTCGGACTGGGCTTTGAGCTTGCTCACCGCCTTTTTCATCCCCTTGTGGTCGTTGAGTTTGACGGTCGCCCGGTTGGGAGCGAAGGCACAAAAGCCGATCTTCAGGCCTTTGTTCTCAAAGATCACGCTGGGCCTTTCCAGGAGACCCGCGTGATGTATGCCTGCCTCATCCAGCAAGCGGACCGTATTCTTGCGTCCCGGTTCACCAAAGTCATTGGAGTGGTTGTTGGCGAGGCTCACAAAGTCAAACCCGGCGTCTGTGAAATGATGGATATAATGATCCGGAGATTTGAAAGCATAGCATTTGGACGGGGACCCACACTTTTTGGGATGCCCTTTACCGGTGAGCAGGACGCCCTCCAGATTGGCAAAAGCCAGATCGGCAGCTTTGATCATATCAGCCACGGGGGCCAGTAAACCATTGCCGTCGTCGGGAGGCAGGTAAGCCGTTGAAGGGTAGTTGGAGCCCAGCATGACGTCCCCAACAGCCATTATAGTGAGATGGCCCGGAAGTGAATCCGCGCTGGCGGGGCTCTGGTTTTCGGGGCCGTCGCTGACAGGCTGGGAGACCAGCAGGGTCTGGGCAAACAGAAACAACACCAGGCTGAACCTGATCAGGATAGACCTCAGGGAGTAGCATTCTTCCATCTGGGCAAGCGATTCTCGGGTATACTGCATCAGGCTCTCCAATCGTATTAACTAGATAGTCCGACATGCGGATACATGCAAATCAGGCTCCAGGTGCATGATTATCGGAGGCTGGAAACGAGTCAAGGATTTGCTGAAGCAATCTTTGTATACGTGAAAAAAAAGACAGCCTGATGCTTCAGGCTGTCTTTATCTGGGTGGAGTGTGATCCTTTAGGATTCGCATTTCTCCATTAGTTTTTCCACGGCCGTCATCAAGGCCTGGGCGGAAGGGAGTTTGTTGTAGAAATAGATATAGGGCTTGCCCTCATCGGCCGATCGGGCAATGGCGGGATCGATCTCCAGGGCTGCCAGCAGGTCCAGCGAATGTTCAAAGATCATCTTCTCCAGTTGCTCACCCTGGAAGATGGGAGTCACTTCTCCGCATTTTGGGCAGCGGAAAAACTTCATGTTTTCCACCACTCCCAAAATGGGCAGATCCAGCTTGTGGGCAAAATCCACAGATTTCCGGACATCCAGGATGGCAATATCCTGCGGAGTGGTAACAATGACCGCTCCATCCAGCTTTCCCAGCGTCTGAACAATGCTGAGGGGCTCATCACCGGTACCGGGAGGGCAATCGATGATCAGATAATCCAGCTCCTCCCAATCAAAATCACTGAAGAACTGCTTGATCAGGGACATTTTCATGGGTCCCCTCCAGATGATGGCGCTATCCTCAGTTTTGATCAGGGAGGCGATGGAAAGCACGCTGAGATTGGATAAAGCTTTGATGGGAGTGGGCCTGCCGGTTTCCTGGTTGACAGGGATGGGCATTCCTTCGATATTGGTGAGCTTGGCGATCGAAGGACCGTGGATATCCACATCCAGGAGGCCAACCTTCTTGCCCTGCATGGCAAGTCCATAAGCGAGATTGACGGCTATGAAGCTTTTGCCCACACCGCCTTTTCCACTCATAACGATGACGCGGTGTTTGATCTTGTCCAGATTAGCTTTGATAAGGTCGTCTTTGTTTTCTTCCATTACTTGCTTACCTTCTCGAGTTGTTCGTTTATCCATTGCAGCCGCGCTTCCAACTCCTGTTTGCGTGCCAGGAGCTCAGCACGGTTATAGCAATAGATTGTGTCTGTGTCCGGAACTGGCTCCTGGAGAAGGTTTTGCCCAATGAAGCGTCCTCTGGGGGCCGGCTGACTGTGACAACGGTGTCGATAACGGCGGCCAGGCTCAGTGAGTGTGCGCATGATCTTGTCCTTCATGATGTCCGCAAGATCCGCTGCCGGCCTGCAGCTTCCCGTTCAGAAAGAGATTCACGAGCTCTGCGGGGCTCTGGGACGCGTCTCCCTGAAACACCTGGATATTCATGCTCTGAAGCATCTCGTGTGCATGCTTGCCCATTCCTCCGGAAATAACGACGTCGCAGGCGAGTGACTGTAGAAAAAGGGGATTAGAACCATGTTCATGAGTGGGTGGTGTTACTATCTCGCTGGCAACCACTTGCTTGTTTTCGACGGTGAAAACAGCGAAGGCATGGCAGTGACCGAAATGGGGGCTAAGCTCATTGTTTGAGACTGGGATGGCGATTTTCATAAGGGCTTCCTTTTTGGATTTATCATCAATATGCGCGATTATATAATGATCATCGACAGCGCGAGCATCGTCTGCAGCCCGTCATAAAACACTCGCTCAGGCAGATGATCTTGCCTGAACCGCAGGCTGGGCAATGCTGTGGCTTTGATTCGTCTTCGTTGTGAACAAACTTATGCTGGCAGTCTTCGCAGAAATAATGGCTGCCTGAGATCCTCACCTCTCCTCCCTCAATCAGGAAGCTGCGTCCCTCAATAATAGCCGTGGCAAGTTTGGAGCGGGCCAATTCATAGATCCTGGTGAGAGTAGGACGCGACACGCCCATGCTTTCGGAGGCCTGCTCATGGGTGAGCTTTTCGTAGTCCACCAGGCGAATAACCTCATACTCCTCCAGGGCCATAACCACGGCAGAACGGTAGTTGGCACGCATCCAGAGAGGACGGAATCCTTTCACGATCGGCAGCTCTTGCATGATCCTCAGCGATTTTGCTCGTGGCATCGTAACTCCTTGCCGTCAAGAATAGTGCTTGCATCTATAATGAACATATGTTCAAATGAAATGAACCCGGTTGATCTGTCAAGTCTTCTTTTCGATGTGTGGCTTACTCCATAGAGATTTTATCCAAACTCTCCCCCCATCACCCACAGTGGAGATACCGTGGGGCCGGGGGCGAAAAATATAAACCCTCACTGAAAACTTCAAATCCAATCACCAAAACTTCAAATGTCCAAGTCCGAAAGATGATGAGCCATACGAGTTGGATGTCCTAACAATGCTAACTTCTTTCTGATCATCATATTGTGTTTATAGCATTGGATTCGGCAATACTATAGGGAATGTCCAAGTGCTTCTATAAATGGTGGTAGATTTGAAGTTTTGGTGATAAAACTGGGTTTCTTGACATAGGAAAGTCCAAGACCAACTAAACATGTGTGCATGTCATATCTTACTTTCCTGTAATGTGATATCATCTGTTGTCCAAGTGAGAACGATTTGAAGTTTTCGGTGAGGGTTTATACTACGATCTTGTTACAATCAATCATGACTTCTTTATCGGCATTGATCTGATTGCCATCCGGCTCACCGTAAATGTTCTTGGAGATAGTGAGGCAGAGTATCTGCCGCAGTTGTTTATAGCTGAGTTGGGGTTCTCGCTTCATAGTGTATTATCCTTTTCTATTGTCCAAAGAACATCTTGATGGCAACGCCGATCAGCATGAAGAACTGGGTAGTGGAGACGCCCAGAAGCAGCTTCATATTCGTCTCCACTCTCGCCATTCTGGTCACCAATGAGTTGTTACTGTTTCCGTTGCCGTAGATCTCGGTCTGGAGATTGTCGATCTTCTTGAGCACCCCACTGTCCAACGAGTTGTACCGTGGGGACCCCGCTACGTCCGGTTTACATTGGCAATCCATGTTCTGTCCTTTGTTTAGCTTATTGTGGGTTATCGTCTATTCTTAGATGAGCGCAGGGATGTCTTTGAAGACATAGAACTTCCCGCTCGTGCTTCCGGCATACTCGGTGGATACGACCACGCTGAAGAGACCATCGGCTTCGCCTGACCAGTCCACTGTCCAGCGCAGATCATTGAAGATCGCCACCCGGTCAAAGCTCTTTGATGCCGCTACAATGGTAACGTTCTTGCCCATGAAGGCAGAGCTTTCGAGGTAGTTCTTCTGCTTGTTGGATAAACCCACGATCGTGAGTTCCACCGTACTGGTTCTCTTACCAGGCAGAGTGTAGTTACGGGTCTTGAGCTTGGTGATCTTGGAATCGGCCTTACCCGGCTTCTCCGCCAGCTCACCCAGCAGATCAAAGCTGTTATTCAGTTCATCTTTGATGGAACTTCGAGTGTCATACATCGAAGCAACTTCAGATTCGGAGTATGTCTCAAAACCAAAAAGGCTTGATCCCCATTTGTCTAAGTGATCGCTGCTTGCAGATTTGGGTGACCCTTTATTTGAGATCACCACATATATGAGGTTTGTGAACATTATGCGCCCCGAATGAGCTGATGGGCATGGATTGTGTCAATTCGAACATACCACATACATACCCTCACTACTGCGGCATCAAACACAGCTCCCGGGTAGCAATCTTTTGAATAAAGGCGCGATCGTGGGACACAAAGATCACTGCTCCGTTATATTGTAGCAAGGCATCGGCCAGCATATCCCGGCTGCGCATATCCAGATGATTGGTGGGTTCGTCCAACAGCAGCAGATTGTAATCCCCCAGCAGGATACCAAGGATTTGTACTTTGGCTTTTTCACCCCAGGACAGGCTGCCTATCAGCTCATAAGCCAGATTGTCCTTCAGTCCGATACAGCCCATCAGATTGTGTACGTGCGTCTCGTCCTGCCCGCTGCTTAGCAGGTAATCCGATACCGTCCGTGCCGGATCCAGCAGCTTGAGATCTTGCCGGTAATAGGCAATCTTGAGCCGCGGAGCATAGGATATCTCGCCTTCCCGGGGAGTCAATTCCCCGGCAATCAGCTTCATCAGAGTGGTTTTACCGCACCCATTGGCACCTGAAAGCCACAGTCTCTCAGCTGAGCCAAGCTCGAAATAGAAATCCCGGAATATCCACATATCATCGTAGGCAAAGCCCATCGCGCTGATGTTGAAGAGTTCCTTGTTAGAAGGTTGCACCCTGCCGAATTCCAGCTTACGCTCTTTATCGAACATCGGTCGTTCCACGGGATAGCGCTCATTCAGCATGCGGATGCGTCGCTCGATATTGCGCGCTTGCTGCATTTGGGTTCTGGCTGCGTTAAACACAGATTCATAAACTGCCCCTCTGCCTTCGGAACGCGTCTCCGGCTGAAAGCTATGCGCCCAGCTTCGACGTTTTTGAACGGCTTGTTGCAGATTACTGATCAGCTTTTTTCGCTCCCGATACTGGATCAGCTGATGCTGTTGCAGATCCGCCTTGTCGCGGCTAAAGCTGGAATAGTTACCCATCCGGATTTGCAGGCGACCGGCTCTCAAATCGGCAATCTTGGTGGCGGTATTGTCGATAAAGATCTTGTCATGCGATACATACAGCACAGCGCCGCTATATGAATTGAGCCAGTTCTCCAACCACATGATATGCTGCAGATCCAGATGATTGGTGGGTTCGTCCAGGATCAGGATGTCGGGCTTCTTTAAAAGCAAAGCCGCCAACTGCAGGCGAGTGGATTCACCCCCGGAAAGGCTTTCACACTCGCGTTCTGCCATGCCATGCAAGTCCATCCGCAGCAGCATGGAGTTTACTTCGTTTTCCCAATCCGCTACGTTGTTCGCGTGATATTCATGCCAAAGCGTAGCCAGGTCAGTTCCCTGCTGTACGTTTAGATCCCCGGCAGCAGAGAGCCTTTGTATTTCCTTGATAATCCGATCCTTATCGGGCTGATGCGACAGCAAGAAATCCCGTACACATACTGCGGCGCAAAGGCGGATGTCTTGCGGCAAAAAGGCTATGATGGGTTTGTCTCCGGGATATAGTATCTCCCCCTCAGTGGGCCTTAGTTCCTGCAGGATAATGCGTAGCAGAGTGGTTTTGCCACTGCCGTTGGTGCCGATCAGCGCGATCTTTTCGCCTTCGGCTATTACCAGATCGATGCCTGCCAATGTGGATTGATATTGATCCGGATAGCGATAATGGATATTTCTTAGCTGTATAAACTGCATGTTATTCTCCTTTTCAATGTGGGGGGGAGGAGCAGCAGTAACAGCCCGCGAACTGAGATATCAGATGATTTAAATCAACGCATGAGCCGTCACTGATTTATTGTTGTGTGCGCATCTGAAGTATCTCCTTATGTGTTTTGCGCGATGCTCTGCGAGTAAGGGATATTGTCAATCATTTTGTTCGAACAAAGGCCCCCAGTATATCGTGTTTGCTACGAAATGCCACAAGCAACCGGGGCATGGGGCCGAACATATCTTTGAAATCACATAAGACGGATTATGTCAAAGCGCAGCGGTGACACTTTTCCCTTGACTCCCATCCCTTCATAGATCACTTGGAAGTAAAAACATAAGAACTGGAGTATCAATGGAGAACATCCGCATCGGCATCGTGGGAAACATTGGCGTGGGCAAATCCACCTTTATTGAGGCGGCAAGTTCCGCACCCCTAAACAAGATACTTTGCTCTGTATATCCCAAGGCAAATGGTAGCGAGGGGGTGTTTGCCTTCCCGGAAAGATTCAATCCCATAGTGCTGGATTCCTTTTACAAAGATCCGGTAGCCAATGCCTTCATGGCTCAGATCGAATTCTTCAATGGACGCCTGGATCGCCAGAAACTGATCCACAGTTGCCGGGGAATCGTGTTGGAGGATCGTACTCTGGCGGAAGACTATCACATATTTGGCAAAGCGCAACGCATCCTGCAAAACATGTCCGAGCCGGAATTCATAGCTTATCAGCGCACCTACCGACTGATGACGGAGCAGATTCAGGAGCCCGACCTGCTGGTGTATTTCAAAGCACCGGAGGGTGGGCTGTTCAGGGTTATTGTAGCGGCCCCGCTGCTGTTTGTGTAGGCGCGACCATAGATTGTATTGTTATATGTAATGGCAATCAGAGTGTTAGCGACGCCCGATGAAACGTTGATAGATGTAGTACCGGAAGTGAGGTTGGATGGATGAGTCACAGTCATAGCCATGGGTGTTTTAGAGCGCATGAGGAGAGAGGCGTCACCAAAGATATGCCAGGTCTTGAACATATTCACACCATCAGATCCATAAGCATCCATCATATCGCAGGAGGCGTTGTAATAGAGACCGCCTACCGTGAGCTTAGAACCTGCCGCCATGAGGTCGGTAAAATGATCCTGGGCTCGCATGGGAGAATTCCATGATTGATTGATAGTAGAGGCATATATGGCCACGGAGCCACCGTTGGCATTACGCTGCCAGGCTTCGGCAAAGCAGGTCATGGAAACGAAATTCCCGTTCACGCAGGCCACGTCCATGATCACGGGAGTCTTGGAACCGTTGGTAAGAGCGCTCGCGTTGGTGTTGCTGAATCCAGTGGTGACCCAATATGTATCAGCGCCATGGCCCACATAGTTGATGAAGCCGCGGCCGGCATTCACGTTGGTGGTCACAGTGGATGCGGAGGCGCCTGGATCATAAACCTGGTCTACAGAAGTATATCCATAGCCCAGGAGATCGGTACGGATTCCATTCATATGCACAATGTCCGATTCTCCATTGTCTCCCTGACTACCACCACCTTCCGCGGAGGCGATTCCCAGAGCTCTGGATAGCCAGGTGTCTGCCGTGGTGACATCTCTTTCATAGGCAATGGCTTTATTGATCTGGGCCGTTACCTGATCTGTAGTTTCCGCAGAAAAGCGTCCGATAAAGATATCGGGATAGTTGTCCGATCCTGCCACCAAAGCGAAGGTGGGATCTGATCCACCTCCACCGGAAGATAAGGAAGGAATCTGGGGTGCGTCTCCCACCAATTGGATGTAAGTGATAGTGTTATCGGCATTATAGCGGTTTTGGATATAGGTTTGCAGCTGGGCCGCGGTGGTCCCAATGGACGACCACTGGATCAGTTCAGTATCGATCCCCTTCTGTTTTTTCCAGTTCACGTAGGGCAGGATGGTGCTCATGTAATTGGTATGACAAATCACCAACATCTTGCCAAAGCTGTCGCTGACAGGGGTGTAACGGTAGCTGTCCCAGTTTAGAAAATGGTTTTCATAGACAGGTAAATAGCCTCTGGCGATGTTATCTCTGGTCCCGGTCAAAGTGTTGATAGTACTGGGCCCCTGGCTGAACACTCTGATCTTGAAAGCAGTGTATATCCTCAGGGTCTGGGTGAAGGGATCATAGGCAAAGGGGCTGGTCTGGATGGTTATTCCTCTAAAATCCCTCAGGATGTAGGGGTCAGACAGCGTGGCGATCTTCTCAGGATAGAAGCCCTTGCCTCGATAGACGGGATCGAAGGTATAGGGTACGGTGGCCGGATCGGTATCACGGGTGATTACTCCTTTGGATGGAGCTACCGGCAGGATGAGGTCCTGATACTTGATATCATATACCTGATAATCCATGGCGGACAGGTTGGGAATCACGATACTGCGGTTAAAAACCGGCAACTGAGGAAAGCCTTGTTCCTGAGTGGTGCCTTCTTTGGGAAGTGTGACATGGTACCAGGTGGCATTATCAATCACAACCGGTTCTTTGACAAAGTTTTCAATGCTGTATTGCAGAATAGTCTCAGCTTCAGATTGGGTAAGCACGGTGATAGAATTTTCACCGCTTCCCAAAATCACTTGCTCAGAAAACAAAGAGAGAGTCAACAGGATAAACAGGATTGCCAGAGTAATCTTTCTCATGGAGTTTCACATACCTCTATGTATTATCATTTCATCATTTTTTCCAGGTCTTTCATCCCCTGCGGGGTGGAAAACCGCTTCATCATCTTTTTCATGTCTTCAAACTGGCGCAGCAGGCGATTGACTTCTGTGACGCTGCGTCCGCAGCCTTTGGAAATACGCAGGCGGCGGCTTCCGTTCAGGATATCAGGCTTCTCACGCTCTTTCTCGGTCATGGACTGGATGATCGCTTCCACGTGTCTGAGAGCATTCTCATCGATCTTCATATCGGCGGGCAGCTTATGGCCCAGTCCGGGGATCATGCGAATGATCGATTCCAGTGAGCCCATTTTCTTGATGCTTTGCAGCTGTTTGAGAAAGTCATTGAGGGTAAACTGGTTCTTGAGCATCTTTCGGGCCAGTTTCTCTTCGGCTTCCGCGTCCAGAGTTTCTTCGGCGCGCTCGATGAGGGAAAGTACATCGCCCATTCCCAGGATGCGGGAAGCCATGCGTTCGGCATGAAAGACTTCCAGATCGCTTACCTTTTCACCGGTACCTACAAAGGCCACCGGCCTTTCCGTGACGGCTTTGATGGATAGGGCGGCACCTCCTCTGGCATCGCCATCCAGCTTAGTGAGAATGACGGCATCGAAGGATAGTTTATTGTAAAACTCTTTGGCCACCGTAACTGCGTCCTGACCGGTCATGGCATCCGCGACAAAGAAAATGTAATCTGGCTTCACATGAGCTTTCAGCCTCGCCACTTCGTCCATCATCACTTCATCTATGTGCAGGCGTCCGGCTGTGTCGAAAATCAAAAGGTTCGAGAAATCTTTCTGAGCTTCCCTGAGGGCCGCGTCCGCGATCTCGATGACGTTTTTTGAATCCACGCTCACCACGGGGATGTCTATCTGCTTGCCCAGCACTTTGAGCTGTTCTATGGCAGCGGGACGGTAGACATCGCAGGCTGCCAGCATGGGTTTGATGTTTTTCTTGCGAAACATGAGTGCCAGCTTGGCGCAAGCGGTGGTTTTACCAGAGCCCTGCAGGCCTACCATCATCACTTTGATCAGCTTGTTGTCATAGACTTTGAACTCAAAACCCTCGGTATCCATCAGGGAGCAAAGCTGTTCATACACGATCTTGACCACTTGCTGTCCGGGCGTGAGGGATTTCATCACTTCGGCGCCCAAAGCCCGCTTCTCTACTTCCAGCACGAAGTTCTTCACGATCTTAAAGTTGACGTCCGCTTCCAGCAAGGCCAGCCGGATCTCTCGCATGCTGTCTTTGATGTTCTGCTCTGTGAGGTAGCCGCGACCTTTAAGGTTGCGGAATATTTTATCCAGTTTCTCGCTAAGATTGCTAAACATAGTTTTATCCTGTGGGGGAGATTGGAATGGGCTTGGCCCTTAGCCTCTCAATGAGGCTATGGCAGTGGCATAATCCGGGCTGTTGAAGATGTAGGACGCGGAGACCAGCATATCCGCTCCGGCGCTGACCAGGGTGGATGAGTTTGCGGCAGAGATTCCTCCATCCACTTCAATATGAACCGGGCAGCCGCTGGTGTCGATCATGGTTTTTAACTCCCTGGTCTTGGAGAGGATGGCTGGGATAAAGCTTTGTCCCGAATAGCCGGGATTGACACTCATCAGCAGTACGTAATCCAATTCAGGCAGCACCCAGCGCAAAGTGTCCAGACCCACGGAAGGATTCAAGGCCAGCCCTGCCTTCAGACCCAGATCGCGGACCCGGCGCAGCAACCGATGGCTGTGAGTTTCGCTGTCCTGATGAAAAGTGATGCCGGTCACACCCAAGTCTGCCAGCCTGTCTACGTAGTCAGCGGGATTGCTGACCATCAAATGGGCGTCCAGAGGCAGCTTTGTATGCTTTCTAAGGATGCTGATCACGGGAAATCCGAAGCTGAGGTTGGGCACATAATGACCGTCCATCAGGTCCAGATGGATAAAATCGGCCCCGGCCGCTTCGAGGGCTGTCAGTTCTTCTCCCAGACGAGAAAAATCAGCCGATAATAGAGATGGACCAATATAGATCTTTTTCATAGTCATAGCTTAAGCCCTGATAAAAAACATCATGTCTTTGGGAGTCTCGCCGCACTCCTGAGCGCATTTGGCTATGATCTCCTGTTTGCGCAAAACCAGCTCCTGCAGCCAGGAGTTGTTATGGACGGCCACATACAAGATTCCGTCCTTATAACGATAGGGATGGGAACGCTGGGCCAGGAGGTCTCCGACCACTGCCCGCCAGCCAAGATAGAGCTTGATAAAGGGGCGGTACTTCTCGCCGGCCAGATTCAATGCCAGGCGGTGGCCAATTGTGGATATGCTGTTCAGAGCCATGCGGCCTGGGTGATTCATCCGCCCTCACGAACGCCGCAAAGCGATATATGAAGGCGGATGCCAAACACCTGTATTATTGTAGGGCTTCAGGGACGCCGCAATACCATATTGATCCCGTTGTAGGCAAGGATCAACACGGCCAGGGCCACGTAATAAACTGCTCCAATGGTACTGGCAGTCTTATCATACATGGACATCAACAGCCCGGGGATCAAAGCTGTCACAACAATCACCACATAGCCGATCACCCGCATGGGGAGTTCATCACCCTTGTGGTTGATCAGATATACAGCCAGGGCAAACAGAGCAATGAACAGCAGCGTCACACCCAGGATTGCCAGAATCACCATGATAGTGATATTGCCAGGGATGTTGATCAAGCTGGTTTTGCTGATCAGGTACAGGGGAGTGCCAATCGCGAGGACACAGAGGATAATGCCAATGATCAGTTTGGGCAGGCGATTTTCCTGCAGGGATATATCACTGTGCCGCTGGCGTTTTCTGATGATCAGATAAGTGATGCCGGTGGCAAGTGCCAATACCACTGCGTAGAGCAGCACCATTATTGGCCGCCCGGTCATCATACCCATCAGCGAAAACGCGATGATAAACACGACCAGAGCTGCTATCTGCTTGATATTGAACCATGTATCGCGCATGGTACCTCCTGGTTGTTAGATGCTATCTGTTGGATCAGGTGTTTCATCAGCCGGGGAGTCGGCTTCCGGTTCATCCGCTTGCTCAGCAGGTAATTCCGGTTCTTGGACTTCAGCCATTGTCACGATCTCTTCCTGAGCTTCTTTATGGACATCGATCTTCACAACGGCGCTCAGATCTTTATGCAGTTTGATCTGCACCTGGCTGTGACCCAGCTCTTTGATATGCTTCTCAAGCTGGACCGCGGACTTGTGAATCTCAATCCCGTTTTCGGCCAGAGCGGTGACAATGTCGGCCTCAGAAACTGAACCAAACATGTGTTCATTCTCATCCACTTTACGGATGAAAACCAAGTTTACAGAGTTGATTTTCCCGGCAAGCTTTTTCAGCTCGGTAAGGCGTTTTTCTTCTTCCACGGCAGCCTTGGCTTTGAGGTCGCCAAGTCTTTTCATGTTTTGCGGTGTGGCGTAAATGGCCATATCTCTTGGGATTAGGTAGTTTCTGGCATAGCCGCGCTTCACATTCACGATCTCGGCCTGGCTACCCAGTTTTTCTATATTGTTTAGCAGGATAACTTTCATGCGGGATTTCCTCCAGTTTTGATATTTCGAAAGTTCCACCACAGATCGGCAAAGCCGAAGAGGGTGATTAAGGCATATGATACTATATTGATTAACAGGAAGACAAGTACGAATATCCGGATTAAGCGGTTTTGTACGATCCTTCCCAGACGATCGATGAGCAAGCCCAGGCCCTGGATGAACGGAATCACGCAGAGGGCGATGAACCCATTGATAAACAGCATCCGGGCAGTGGGGATGAAATATACGGGCAGGATAGCCATGAGCAGGAAATTGTAGGCTGACGGGAAGCGTTGGTCGCCCCATCTGAATCCAATTCCCATAGAGCGCTGAAAGATCAGATAGCCCGCAAAAAGGGCTACGATCTGAGACAGCATCCATGAGGCCGGCCAAAATGAACCCATCAAATCGACCGTAGTCTGCAACATTGTTTTATCCAGCATCTGCCGCATTTGGTCCATCGCGACCTCGAGGGCCTCGATGTGCATGGCACTGAGCTGTTCACCCCAAGCCAGGACTCTAACCAGACCGTAGGCTATGATCGCCAGCACGCCGAGGGTGAAAGCAGTGCCAAAGGGCAAGCGCGCTTTCAAGGCCAGCAGGAAGATCAGGCAAACAAGTCCGACACCCAGGATCGCGTCCAGGGCGGGAATCAGCATCCCGGAATGGTCCCAGAGCATAAGCGCAGCGGGAGCCAGAAAAAAAGCCGCGATTACCCTGATGGGCACATCAATTCCTTGCAAAGCCGCGCGGCCGCTGAAGATCATCATTCCCACCAAACTCAGGAAGGGAAAGCTGATCGCCAGTGCACCCAGCAGCAGAGGATAAAACAACACTATTCGATTACGTAAGGAACGAGGGCCATCTGACGGGCGCGTTTGATCTCGGCAGTAAGCTTGCGCTGATGCTTTGCACAGGTACCAGTGATGCGGGCCGGGTCGATCTTGCCGACGTCTGAGATGAACTGACGGATCATGTCGATGTTCTTATAATCAATTACCAGCTCTTTATTGGCGCAGAAGCGGCAATATTTGCGGCGGGCGAATTTCTTTTTTCTATCTGTGATATTCATTTATTCTCCTGTATTAAAACGGTACATCGTCTTTGGTGGCGGCGGGAGCTGCTTGAGGCTCTTCCGGAAGAGGAATATCCTGTTCGGTGACGCCATCTTCGCGGGGCTTCCATTCCAGAGTTTGGATGTGGTCCGCGACGATCTCATAGATCTTGCGGTTCTGATTGTTCTGGTCCACATAGGTCCGGGCATCCAAACGTCCTTCAACCAGGACGGCAGTGCCTTTTTGGGCCATTTTGATCAGATTTTCAGCCTGATTGTTCCATGCAACTACTTCCAGGTAAATCGCCTGGTTTTGCCACTGGCCGGATTCGTCTTTGAAAGCCTTGTCGTTCGCCAGGGTAAACCGCAGTACCGGAGTGCCTTTGGGGGTGTACTTGAGCTCAAGTTCCTGCGTGATTCTTCCGCTCACGAAGATCTTGTTCAGGCGGGGTAATTTGAGATCTGCCATTGTATCCTCCTCATTCACCCTTGGCCACAAACATATGGCGCAGGATGTTTTCGTTGATGTTCATAAGGCGCTTCAGCACTTTGACCGTGGTGGATTCGAGGCTGAAGTAATTCACATAGTAATAGCCTTCCTGCATCTTGTTGATGGGATAGGCCAGCATTTTCCTTCCCCAGGGATCGGTCTTGACGACCTCGCCACCATTCTCGCGGACGAGGTTCAGGATGGCTTCATTAGCGGCGTCGGCTTCGTCGCCGTTGAGCTTAGGTGATACGATCACCATCAGTTCGTAATTTTTGATCATTAAGTTCCTCCTATGGACTTATGATTCCGTTTCTGTCCGGGGGAGTTTCAGCATCCCGGACCCCAGAAGCGGAATAGGATTTCATCCACTTGCTGTACTCGTTCAGCACAGCCGTGAAATCACGGTTAATATAGATATCGATCAACTCGGTTGCTTTGGAAATTACTGGCTTGATGGCAAGCAACTCCTCCGCGGTGAGTTCATCCAGGACATAATCGGCAGCATCGACGGATTGGTCTTTGCCAATTCCCAGACGCAGCCTTTTTAGATCATCAGCGGGTAAAACTTCAAACAGCGATTTCATCCCGTTATGACCACCATCGCCACCTCCTCCGCGAACTCTTAAGCTCGCAAGGGGCAGCTCCAGATCGTCATAGACGACCAGGCTTTCAGAGATGTCCCAACGTCTGGTTGCCGCTCTGGCTGCTTCGCCGGAAAGGTTCATCCAGGTCGTGGGCTTGATTAGCACGGCGTTTTTGAAACTGATGTAGTCATAGAGCTTATCGCTTTGGAATGAGCGTTTATGAGCTCTGCTCCATTCCTCCAGACACAGGTAACCCAGATTGTGCCGCGTGTTTTGATAGCGCGGTCCGGGATTTCCCAAGCCCAGGATGAGTTTCATCGCTGCTGCTTACTTCTCTTCAGCAGGCTTGGCGGCAGGTTCGGCTTTGGGTTCCGCCACGGCTTCGGCCTTCTTGGCGTGGATCACTACAAGGGTCACTTCCTCGTGGTCCTTGATGGTCCAGGGGCCTTTGGGAAGGTCACTGACGTGCAAAGATTCGCCCACGCGCAGGTTGCTGATATCCAGATCGAGCCCTTCGGGTACTACATCGGCCTGGCACACAAGCTTCACGGTCCTATGCACGACATCCACAAATCCGCCCTCGTGTGTGCCGACGGCTTCGCCGTTGAAGTGGATCGGGACTTCAAACTCCATCTGGGCGGTAGCGGGTACCACCATGAAGTCGATGTGTAGGATATGGCGCCCCACGGGATGGACCAGCTTGTCTTTCAGGATGGTGTGGTATTTGACACCAGCCAACTGCAGCTCGTAAAACGCCAGCTCGTTGAAGCTCTTCTTGTAGCAACGGGTAAACTCTGCCTGATCGATCGATATGGACAACGAGTCCATATTGGGGCCGTACAACACGGCAGGGATCATACCCTGAGCACGCAGCTTGGTGAGATCAGATTTTCTCACCGTTTTACGGGTCTGTGCTTCGAGAGTAAATATCATTTATTCCTCCAGGTTCTTATTTTATCTCTTGGTTGAGAAGTTTGAATTTGGGGTTGAGTGGTGGATGAGCAGATTGGGGTTATGCTTGAGAGGGTATTGCCAGACCAATGAGCTGCTCTAATCCGGATCGTCTCATCATGAACCCTGCGCAAGCTCAAAACTCTCTTATTCATTTATCTAAACAACACGCTCAGTGATTCTTCGATGTGGATCTTCTTGATTGCCACAGCCAGCATTTCGGCGATTGAAAGCTGCACTATTTTTTGGCATTTGGCTTTTTCTTCCACGAGCGGGATGGTGTTGGTCACAAACAGCTTTTCAATTGGGGAGGCCTCCAGGTTTTCAACTGCCGATCCAGAGAGCACTCCATGGGTGCAGGCGGCAAAGATCCTCTGAGTACCTTGTTTATGCAGAGCGTGGGCCACTTTGATCAGGCTGCCGCCGGTGTCGATAATATCGTCAAAGAGGATGGCGGTCTTGCCCGCCACGTCTCCAATGATGTTCAAGAGCTCGGTCTGGTCGTTGTTGCCGCTGCGGCGTTTGTCTCCAATCGCCAGGCCGCAATCCAGTCTTTTGGCCAGAGCTCGTGCTCTGATAGCGCCACCGGAATCGGGTGAAACCACCACCACGTTGTCCATCTTCATGCTTTGAAAGTATCTGGCAAAGGACGGTATCGAGAAGAGGTGATCGACCGGGATATTAAAAAAACCCTGGATCTGATCGGCGTGCAGATCGACGGTAATGACTCTGTCAGCCCCCGCGACGGTAATCAGATCAGCCACCAGTTTGGCGGTAATTGGCACCCTCGGTTGGTCTTTTTTGTCGGACCTGGCGTATGCGTAGTAAGGGATCACGCAATTGATGCGCTGGGCCGAAGCGCGTTTGAGCGCGTCGATAATGATCAGCAAGTCCATCAGATTATCGTTTACCGGACGACAGGTAGGCTGGATAACGAAGACATCCGCGCCGCGGACGTTGTCGTTGATCTTCACAAAGGATTCATCGTTGGAAAACTTGAATAGATCGATGTCCGCCAGTGGAATACCCGCATAGCGGGCCACTTCTTCTGCCAGGGGCCGGTTAGCGTTTCCGGTGATCAGTTTAAGCTTTGCGTACACTTTTGATACTCTTCTTTGCCAATAGTCCTGGTTTTATGCGTCCAAAATCCTTTCGCTTCAAAGGCTTGGCGGCAGGTTTGGAGCGCGCTGTTACTATCAAAGATGCCAAAGCAAGTACTGCCACTGCCGCTCATGACAGCGGTCCTGGCCCCGGCTTCGGTCATCTTTCTAATTATCTCATCGATTAAGGGATACCTGGATCGAATCCCAGGTTCCAGCCGGTTGAAACATACACCAGATCTGAAAAAATCCTGATAAGATCCGCGCTGGGATACTGAGCTGAGGTCAACCAGTTTATAGGCTTCGGCGCTCGATATCCTCAGGCCGGGATTCACCAGCAGGATGTTGTCAATCAGGACGTCATCCATGGGGGTGATCCTTTGCCCGCGTTCTTCTCCCAGACAGCATCCACCCTGCAAAAAGAAGTTGATGTCACTGCCAAACCTGGCCGCGACTTCATCAAGCTTCTCTTCGCTGAGTCTCAGCTCCCAGAGCCGGTTCAAAGCTAATATGGTAATGGCAGCGTTACTGCTGCCGCCTCCCAAACCAGCGGCGATCGGGATCCTTTTGAATAACTCGATTCTTGCACCCACACCGGGACGGAAGGCTTGCCGTAAATGCTCCGCCACTTGATATATAAGATTGTCTGGCGTAGACAATTCCGACACGTCAGACCACAATTTTATGCCCGGGTTTTTTGTCAAAGTATATTTAAGCGTATCATACAGATCGACACTCGCAAACAGAGTCTCGACCCTGTGGTAACCATCGGGAAGCTTTCCCAGGACCTCAAGCGACAGGTTTATTTTTGCGTAGGAAGCCGCCGGCATTTTTCTTCTTTACTTTCTTGGGCGACTCTTCACCGTAGTAATAATAATAGTAGTAGTAGTAATAGTAGTAATTCTGTTTGTTGTAATACTTTTGCACGTAGATGCTGTTGACGATGATGCCGTCGATGGTGCTGCTGATATTATCCATCAATTCTTTGGTGCGCTTGATGATACCCTTTTCGGTAAATCCGCAGCGTACCACCAGGAAGGTGAGGTCCACTTTCTTGGTGAGGATCAGGGCATCGGTTACCGCGATCACGGGAGGGGTATCAAAGAGGATAAAGTCATACCTGTCTTTGAGTTCGTCGATCAGAGTATCGGTGCGGGTGGAGGAGATCAGCTCGGAAGGGTTGGGAGGCACAAAACCGCTGGTGATCACATCCAGATTGGGGATCCCGGTGGCCTTGGTGACCTGCTCGATACTCACTTCCGGATCGATAAGATAGTCGGACAAGCCATTCTCTTTTTCGATCCCAAACTTGTTGTGGATCATGGGACGCCTCATATCCATATCCACGAGCACCACTCTGGCGTTCATTTGGGCCAGGGTGATGGAGAGATTGACGATCGTGGTGGATTTTCCTTCTTTGGGACCGGATGAGGTGACCAGCAGGGTAGTGCTGCCAGCAGGTTTGCGGCTCAGGATATTGGTGCGCAGGGTGCGATAGGATTCCGCGATGGGAGACTTGGGAGCGTAATGTGAAACCAGCTGCATCATCACGAAGTGCATGGATTTGCTGAGTTGCTCCTTGTTTTCACCCTCGGCTTTCTCGATCATGGCGTTGAACTCTTCCATGCGGGCTTCGGATTCCTGAATGAGCGGAATCGTGCCAACGATGGGAAGGCGCACGAAGTTTTCCATATCTTCCAGCGTGCGCAGTTTCGTGTCGAGAGAGTGAACTACAAATGCCGCGCCAACGCCCAAACCGAGGCCCAGAATGATGCCCACCAGGATATTCATCGAGACCCTGGGTTTGATAGGTGCCGATGGCCGCTCGGCATAATCCACGATGCGAATGTTGCCCACTTTGGCCTGTTCGGCGATCTTGGCATCCTCATATTTTTCCATCATGATGCCATGGATTTTGCCATCCAGCTGCATGTTGCGCATCAGGCGGGCAAGCTCGAGTTCCGTGTTGGGCAATGAGATAATTCGCTCGTCATACATCTCTTTGGTCTGGGCCAGACCATCCACCCGGGTGCGCGCCATTTCAAGCTCCACATTGGTCTGGATGATCTTTACGAGGGTCTCGTTGCGGCTGGCCAAAGGATCATCGGTGGTGGCGGCTGCCACCAGTTTTTTGATCTCGAGGTCCAGTTTCGTTTTGGTGCGTTCCAGTTCTGTTTCCAGGGCCAGAATCTGTGGATGGTCCAAAGGATAGTTGTTTTTGGTGACCAGCTTGGTGATCAGCGACTGGGTCTCGATCACCTGCTTGCGAAGCTCGTTGATATAGGGGGTCTTAAGGACGGAATTTACATTTACGACCAGGGAATCCTGTTCCTGGAGCTGGCGTCTGTAGAGGTCCAGCGTACGGGCTTTGACGGCCTGGTCTGTGAGCGCGGCTTCATACTCGGCTTCGATCTCGGCGGAGGATTCGATCAGTTTCTCGGTCTCAGAGGAAAGCTCCGTGAGCTTGTTCATGTTTTTGAATTCGCGCAGATCGTTTTCGGAGCTTTGCAGACGACGTGAAATGGCATCCAGCTGGGTCTCGAGGAATTCACGAATGGTGGTAAACTCCAGACGGGCGTATTGAGTGTTTTGTTGCTGAACGGCTTCCGCGATGCTGTTTACCGCTGCCATCGCTTCACCCTGGTTGGTGGATTCAAAACTGAGGGTGAGGATATCCGTATCACGCTTGGATTCTACCTTCACGCCAGCCAGACGTCCGGCCGGATTGGCGCTCGCGGCGGCAGGAAATGATTCCCACTCGGGATATTTCTTCATGATTTCCCAGGCCGCGGTGAGGATGGGTTTGCTCTTGATCAGTTCTATCTGGTTGTTGATAGTATTCTTGCCCGCTCCCGGAGTGGTGAGAAAGAGCAGGTCAGCACTGTTGCTTTGATTTTCCAGCAAAACCCGGTTGGAAGCTGAATAGACCCTTGGCTGCCTGGCAGTATATACGATTGTAAGCGCCATCACGATCACGAACACCAATACGATCAGATAGCGGAATTGCAGGATTATGCGTAAGTAGTCGGAAAGCTTGATCTCGTCTTGCGGTTGTGGGGGTAAGTTCTGCTGTTCCATATATAGAGCGCTCCTATTTCAGGTTGGTCACGAGATTGTACACGCTGAGGGCGATGGCAACCTTGGAAAGGAAGTCCGCCACCTTGGTGAAGGCATAAAATATAGTTCCGGAAAGCACGACTGTGTCTCCCGGCATCATCATCGGCAACAGGTTTTCGTCGGCGGTTTCCATGTATTTTTTGAGGTTGACCCAGATAATCTCAGGCTTTTCATCCACGCCCTTGGGACGGATGATGCGGATTTTGGTGAGCTTTGCGTCTTCTTTGGGACCACCTGCCAAGGCCAGTAAAGTGATAAAATTGGTGTCATCCGGCACCACATAGAGCCCCGGTTTGTAGATTTGGCCCAGCACATAGACGTTCATCTTGAGCTTTTCCACTCCGGTGCGGGCTCCGTCGTATGTGTAAGCCGATATCCCTCCGGTGTTTGTGGTAGGGGAGGCAGTTTGCGCGAAGAGAGCGCATCCCATCGCCAGTAACAGGATTATGAAAATGCTTTTATTCACCGTGATCCTCAAAATTCAGATTTACGTTAAAATTCCAGCATAGTCAAATCAGTCAAGTGAAATCTGTGCCTGGCTGTGCTCAAAGCGGTAAGCGGCAAGTGTTATCACATCAATTTACCATATTCAAAAAGCTTTGCGCATTCACAATCTGATATTGAAACGCCCCAATATCAGGACCATCAGATAGTAGGCCAGCACGGTCACCGCGCAAGATATCAGCAGCGCGTAGCCAAAGGCCATCCTTTTCATCAATAGTGGAAGTATGGCAAACAGGGTGAGAGACGGCAAGACCAGCCAGAAGACCGAAGTGGATAACTGTGCCACTCTGGCTTGATCACGAGTGTCTATCCACAGCCAGATCATGGCCAGAATCGATACAATGGGAAGGGAAACAAGGATTCCGCCCATCAGGGTGGAGCGTTTGGAAATCTCGCTCACTCCCACAATTACAGCCAAGCTGATAAAGGTCTTGAGGATGTATTGGATCATTTAGGTGCGTCCTTTTAACTGATGCAGATTTTGTGCAAAACAGCCCAGGCGCTTGAATTGGTCAAGAACAATATGAATTATGAGCTACCTGGAAACACTGATTGTAACGCTTGTGCAAAAAAGGACACATGGCAGAACTTGGAGTTCAAAACCCCTTGGCAGAGTGTGCGTTTATCAATCTGCTTGACGGGGTTTTGGACTTCAAGAAGTACATGGGAGAGATGTGTCCACAGGTGTACTGGTTGAAGTCCAATCGGCCCGCAAACTCGTTGTCATGCATATCTTTATCGTGGCCGATTGAACTCCAACGGGGTCATTTCTATCTCTGCCAATACCTTGACTGCTACTCCCACACCGGCTCCAAGCACCAGAGCCTATAACCCGGTAAATCAACCCCTACCCACCCCCAACCAACCTGGTATTGGGTAGGACTAGGTCTGAGTCAGCAAGAGGGCACTTAATAGGGAAGGGGGAGGCAAGTTACGAAAGCACTTGACGGCATTGTGGAATAGAGAAAGATTGCTTTATTGGTGACCGGGATACAAGGATTTCAATGCAAATGCCAATATAATAAGAAGATAAGAAGGCTGAATGAACATAGGACTTACTATAAAGAACACCGGATGTTTGAGCTTTGAATGGAAGTGTTGGAACCGCTGGCCTCATCCCAGTGGATTGGTCCTGTTGCTTATATCCATCATCAGCATAATATCCGGTTCATGCGCTTTCAACCGCATCGATATTGTTCCAAGGTACAGACTGGTGAGCAACATCCAGTTCGCCATCCAGGATCATTTGGTGCTGGTGTTTGAAAGCGCGGACAAGCAACCTGTCATTGTGCTTTATCCTGTTGATAAGAAGCTCAGCGCGGAATTCACGGTGCGTCAGATTCCCAAAGGAGGCAAGATTAAGCTGAATCTTGAGGAGATTCCGGATTCTTTGCGGTTTGAGCGCTTCATTTTTCCCAAAACCAGTCGTGTGGATCCCAACAATTATGAAGACATGGTTTTCGAGATTGGTCACCGGGGCAAAGTCTATGCGTATTTTGACACAAAAACCGGCCAGCTTTTGGGCAAATGCTATTACGCCAGCAATCTGTTTGTGCTGGATTACCTTTCCCCTCTGTTGTTTGAAATAGCGCCAGCAGGGAAGTATCCCATCCAGAAATGACCGTTTTACGGATATCCCGGCATCCCTGCCTAGTCACCCGCGGTGGAGATGCCGTGCCGCCCCCGGCGAAAAACCCGGGAGAGCGCACGGGATCACTACGGCGGGTGAATAGGGAAGAGCTGGCATTAATCAAATAGAACGCATATGATAGGTGTAATTGAGAATTGAGAATTGAGAATTGAGGATAAGTTGTGAGTTCCGATTTGATTAACCTCGCCAGTATTCTGTTCTACAGCCATCAAAATGCCCTCAGATAGATCCTGTAAATCCTTTTTTCTCTTTTTCTGCGTTCCATAAATTCTCAATTCTCAATT